>CAYHRR010000076.1:0-11607 GCA_964358875.1 uncultured Planctomycetaceae bacterium
GTCCGCCGCGCGCAGCGCGGCGTTCTGTCGCTGCCTTTTCGCGGCGCTCTTCTTACTCGTCGCCATTGAGGATATTCTCGGCGATGTTGCGCGGCACGTCGCGGTACTCGTGCAGTTCCATCGCGTACGAACCGCGACCTTGGGTCGCACCGCGCAGTGCGGACGAGTAGGCGAACATCTCGGCGATCGGCACGAGTCCTCGCACGATGCGCAGGTTGCCGAGCGAATCGACGTCCTCGATTTCACCGCGGCGCGAGTTCAGATCGCCGACGACGGCGCCCATGTAGTCCTCGGGCACGCGCACTTCGATCTTCATGATCGGCTCGAGCAACGTGACGTTGCCGTCGGCCGCTTGGCGGAACGCCAAGTGTCCGGCCGATTGGAAGGCCATTTCGCTCGAGTCGACGTCGTGCGACTTGCCGTCGTAGAGCGTCGCGCGCACGTTGACGAAGGGATAGCCGTTCTTGCCGCCGCCGTTGAACGAGCTCTCGAGGCCCTTCTCGACGGCCGGGATGAACTCGCGCGGCACCGATCCGCCGACGATGCCGTCGACGAACTCGAAGCCGTTGCCCTCGGTCTGCACGGGCTCGAAACGCACGCTGATCACGGCGTATTGACCGCGACCGCCCGATTGACGGACGAAGCGCGCTTCGGTGTCGATCATCTTCGAAAGGCGCTGCTTGTAAGCGACCTTCGGCTTGCCGGTGACGACCTCGCACTTGTAGTCGCGCGTGATGCGCGTCACGAGGATGTCGAGGTGCAACTCGCCCATTCCGGCGATCACCAGTTCGCCGGTCTGCTCGTTGGTCGAAGCCTTGAAGGTCGGGTCCTCGCGCATCAACTTGCCGATGATCTCGCCGAGCTTGTCGCGGTCCGACGACAGCTTGGGCTCGAGCGACATCGCGATGACGGTCTCGGGGAACACGATCTTCGAAAGTTGGATGGGCTTGTCCTCGTCGCACAGCGTGTCGCCGGTGACGGTCAGCTTGAGACCGATCACGGCGGCGATGTCGCCGGCGCGGATCTCGTCGATCGGCGCACGCTTGTTGGCGTGCATGCGCACGATGCGCGTGGCACGTTCGTTCTTGCCGGTGCGCGGATTGAGCATGCGCTCGCCCTGCTTGAGCACGCCCGAGTAGACGCGCACGAAGGTCAAGTCGCCGGTCGGCTCCGAGATGGTCTTGAAGGCCAAGGCAGCGAGCGGTTCATCGTCGTCGCAACGGCGCGTGACGACTTCTTCGGGCTTGCGCGGCATGGTGCCGGAGATCGAAGGCACGTCGATCGGCGAGGGCAGGTAATCGAGCACGGCGTCGAGCACGAAGCGCACGCCCTTGTGCTTGAGCGCCGAACCGCACACGACCGGGAACACGTCCATCTTCAGCGTGCCGGCACGCAGCGCCTTCATCACGAGCTAGATCGGCGGCTCCTGGTCCTCGACGAACATGTCGAGCAACTGCTCGTCGTTCTCGGCGGCGAATTCGAGCATCTTGTGACGCCACTCCTTCGCCTTGGCCTGCATGTCCTCGGGAATGTCGAGGTCCTTCCACTTGCGCCCCTCGGTGTCGTCCTCGAACTCGATGTAGCGCATGCGCACCAAGTCGATGATGCCGCGGAATTCCTTCTCCGCGCCGACCGGGATCTGGATCACGACCGGGCGCGCGCCGAGGCGATCGATGATCGTCTGGACCGAGTAGTAGAAGTCCGCGCCGACGCGGTCGAGCTTGTTGATGAAGCAGATGCGCGGCACGCGGTACTTGTCCGCTTGGCGCCACACGGTTTCCGACTGCGCTTCGACGCCGTTGACGCCGTCGAACACCGCGACCGCGCCGTCGAGCACGCGCAGCGAGCGTTCCACTTCCGCCGTGAAGTCGACGTGACCGGGCGTGTCGATCAGGTTGATCGTGTTGCCGCGCCATTCGACCTGCGTCGCCGCCGATTGGATCGTGATGCCGCGCTTCTGCTCGTCCTCGAGGAAGTCCATCGTCGCGGCGCCTTCGTGCACCTCGCCGATCTTGTGGATCTTCTGCGCGAGGAACAGGATGCGCTCCGACACCGTCGTCTTGCCGGCATCGATGTGGGCCATGATCCCGATGTTCCGGTAATTGACGAGGCGCTTGGCGCTGGCACCGGACGGGTTCTCTTTGGTCATGACGGAGGACATGAGGCTCGAATTCGGGCGCGGACGACGTGCGGAAACCCAGACGAGCGGACGGCTCGAAGCGGAAGCGGGGCCGCGCAAAACCCTGCTTCCGGCATTTGGGAGGCGAATAGGTTAGCCACGCGGCGCAGGGCGTCAAGAAAGCGCCCGGCGCGGGTCAGTCGTGCGCGTGGCTTCGCTCGTGCCCGTGCTGGTGATCGTCGGCGGTCGCATCGCCGTGCGAGTGACCCGCTTCGGGGTCGAGCGACCACAACTGCGCGAGGTAGGCGCGCGGTCCTTGGCGGAACAAAACCCACAGGGTCAGCGCCGCCAACACCGCCGCTGCGAACCACGCCAAGGCGTTGTGCGTGTGCTCTCCGGCGAAAAGCACCGGCAGCGGCGCCTGCGGCAAGAACGCGTCGACTGCGAATCCGAGCACGCACGTGACTACGAACGCACAGGTCGCAAAGGCCACCGCAACGCGCGTCGAATGCATGCGCCGCAGCGCCGCGAAGGTCGTGAAGTTCGTGGCCGGGCCTGTCAACAAGAAGGCGATCACCGCGCCGGACGAGAAGCCCTTGGCCAGCAGCAGCGCTGCGAAGGGGGTCGCTGCCGCCGCACATATATAGGTGGGTAATCCTGCGAGGCACAGCACGACGACCTGCACCCAAGTCGGCATCGAGCGCGCCCACTCGGTCGAAATCCAGGGCTCGGCGAGCACCGTCAACACCAGGCCCGCGAGGATCCACGGCGAAAGGTGGCCCCAGGTTTCGAGCAGGGCGTGACGCAAGGTCGCAAAGGTGCCCTTCGGACTCTCGGCGTGCTCGTGAACGTGACCGACGTTTGCCGGCGTGCGTTCAGCGAGTGCGCCGACGACCCACGCGACGGTCAACGCGAGCACGAGCGCGCAACCCATGCGCGCCGCCGTCGTCGCACCGCCGAGCATGTTCACCGACAAGAGCAGCGAGTCGATGCCGATCTCGGGCGCTGCGATCAACAAGGCCAACGCGGCCGTCGCGCCGACACCTTGGCGCACGAGCGAACGGTAGATCGGCAGCACGCCGCACGAACACACCGGCAGCGGCGCACCGACCGCGACACCGGCGAGCGCGCGCCGCCAACGCGGCCCACGTCCGAGCATTTCGCGCAACCTGCGCGGCAAGTAGGCCTCGATCAAAGCCGCGCCGATCACGCCGACCAGTAGCGGCAACGATGTTTCCATCACGAGCTCCGTCAGGCGCGGGAGGAACTGCCCCGTGTCGTGATGGTGCTCCGGCCGCGCGGCGTCGCTCGCGATCAAGTACGGCACGAAGAAACCGACCGCAGCGAGCATGCCCAAGGCCGAAAACGCGTGACGCACGCCCTCGTTCTCGTGCTGGTGCTCCGCGGCCGGTGCGTGCTGCAACACGAGGTGCAACAAGCCGCCGGCGAGCAAGGCCGACAACACGGCGGTGAAGGTGCCCTCTTCGATCGGCAACAACACCGGACCGAACCAGGTCAACGAGGCGACGACGAGCAGCGCGACGATCGACCAGCTCACGCCGAAACGGCGCTTGGTTTGGCCCCACAAGAGCAGGCCGAGCGGCAAGCGATGTCCGACGACGACGAGCAACGTCGCGATGCCCACGCGCTCTTCGTTCGCCTTCGAGGCCAGCGCCGCGCTCTCGATCACTTCGTGCAGCAGAAACAACACGCCGACGAGCACGCCGATCGGGATCTTCAGCGAACCGCCGCTCTTTTCGAGCAAGCGTTCGGCGGCGACCGGCAACACCAAGCCGACACCGAGCAACACCAAGGCCCACCAGCCGATGTGCGCGCCGGCTTCGGGCATCAAGTGCAGCAAGCTGACGACGACGATGCCGCCGACGGTCGCACCGTCGACGAGCGCCGGCACGAGCGGCCAGCGACGCGCGAGTTTGTCGAACAGCGGACCGACGACGAGCGCCAGCGTCGCGATCGCGAGCAGCAGCGTCGGATTCACGGCGTGGCGCGGATTTTCTGGCCCGCCGGCGACCTGCCGACGAAAAAGCCCACGCCGGTCGGCACGCCGCGCGCGACGTGCTCGGCGCCGACCCAGTAGTCGTGGAAGTAGAACGGGATCGACTGCCCGTCGAGTGCGTCAGGCGTGTCCTGCACGTAGATCCACAGGTGCGGTTCCGGCGTGAGTCGCGAGTAGGCCGAGAATCCGACGCGCGCGAGCGGCGTGCCGAGCTTCACCGTTGCGCCGACTGCGACCGCGATCGAACCGCGCGCGAGTCCGGTCAGGAACAAGAACTCGCCCGGCGCGATTTCGAGCACGACGTGGTTGCCGAGATCGTCGCTCGCCGAGGCGCCGTCGTCGGCGTACTCATCGACGACGCGCGCGACGACTCCGTCACACGGCGCGCTGACTTCGGCGCCGAACGCAAACGCGCTCACAGGCTCGTCGGCGCGCGCGCGCGTTTGCCCGTCGCGCGCGAGCACCAGCCCGTAACCGAAGCGCCGATCGGGCCGTGCTCGGTACACGAAGTTCGCTTCCTCGTCGCCGGCCCACGCGACGGTCATTCGCCCGCGACCGGCACATGGATCGCGACGCGGCTCGGAATGGCCGCGCGCGCCGCGGGAAACGGCAAGGGGTAGGTGACGGTCGCGATCACGAAGCCGAGGCTGCAAAACGCGATCAAACGCTGCGCGCTCGCGAAGGGTCTGTGCCGCACGCTCCACAGCGCGCCGATGATTCCGAGCAACAACGCCGTGCCTGCGAGCGCGACCGGGCCGTACATGAATGCGCGCGCAGGTCCGGCGCCGGGGCGGCGCAAGCCGAGGTAGATCGCGAGCGCGAACTCGGCCGCGACGAGTCCCCAAGCCGCGACGACCCACACCTCCGGGCGCGCGCTGTGCTTCGGCTCACTCGCCATGGGTCGGTCGATTGCGGCCGAGCCGCTCGTGTGCCGCGACGAACTCGTGAGTGCAAAACGCCGCCATCAACGACAAGTCGCCGGCGAGCACCGTCGCTGCAGCGATCTCCGCGAACGTGTTCGCGCAGCCCGCGCCGAGGCAACCGAGCACAGCTAGGCACTCCGCCGCCGTGCCCTTGTTCGAACCGCCGCCGACGGTGCCGACGAGCAACGAGGGCAAGGTCGCGCTCGCATACAGATCGCCGCTCGGCGTCACTTGGAAGTCGAGGAAGCCCGTCGCGCACTCGGTGACGTAGGCGACGTCTTGGCCGCAGGCGACGAACAACGCTGCGAGCCCGTTCGCGGCTTGCACGAGCGTGCTGTGCGTGCCGAGGCGCGCGAAGCCGATCGCGTATGCGTCCTTGATGGCGACGAGTTGCTCGGGCGTGACACGCGCGAGCTCCGCCAGCGCCGCGCGCGGCAGCGTGACGTCGGCGACGACGCTGCGACCGCGACCGGCATACAAAGCTCGGCTATTCGCGCGCTTTTCGACGTCCTGGCCGTGCACGTAGCGAGCGCGCGCGTTCGTGCGGCGCGCAAGTTCCGCCGCGACGAGATCCGTCGCGCGCGCAGCCATGTTGATGCCGATGGCATCGCCGGTCGTGAACGTGAGCTCGACGATCAGGCGCTTGCCGACGACGCACGTGTCCAGCGCAACGAGCGCGCCGTGCGTCGTCGTCGTCGCGACGAGCTGCTGCATTTCGCCGAACGACTCCGTCGCGACGCCGCGCGCGTGCAACGCTTGCGCCGCATCTGCGTACTCGAGCATCGGCGCCTGCGAGAGTCCTTCGCGCGTCACGCGCGCACGAATGCCGCCGCCCGCGTTGGCGATGCGCATGCCGCGCGAGTACGACGCGACCAGCGCGCCTTCATTCGAGGCCAGCGGCACGTACACCTCGCGTCGCCCCGCGCTCGTGTCGATCGCCATCGGCCCCGCGAGACCCACCGGGACCTGCGCGAAGCCGATGAAGTTCTCGACGTTGCCACGCGCCTCCGCCGCCGCGACCTCCGCGCCCGCGAGGTGCACCAACTCGCGCCCGGCCACGCGCTCCGCCAAAGCACGCCTCTGCTCGACGATCGCGCTCGCGAAATCGTCGTCCTTCGAGCGCGGAATGCGGGCTAGTCCGGTCATCGGGGCGAGAAGGATAGCGTCGCGCCCGCGCCGACGCTCGCTGCGCCGACGGCGCCGCCCGACCCATCGATCCTCGCGCGTTCGATCACCGCGTCCGTGTGCCGCGCAGCGAATCACTGCCCAACCAAGTCGACGAGGAGAGCCGCTCGACGCGCGAGATCGCGCGCCGCGGCGCCGCACCACGAAGCAACTCATCGCGCAGACTTGCGCGCCGCGCCGCATTGAACGTGCGCCCGCGTGGAAGGTCGCAGATCGCCGCGCGATCCCGCGACGACAAGCACAGCGGAACTCGCGTGGCGAAAAAAAGCTTCGGCGAGGCACGACTCGTCGCGGGCTCACACGCGGCGGATCTCTGCCCAACCAAGTTGGCGACGGGGCGGAGTTGCGCACGAGTCGCGCGCGCAGAGGCGCGAGTTTTCTCGAGATCAGCTGCAACCGCTCACTGCGCAATCAAGTCCTTGCTGCGAGGAACGACTCGTTGGCTCGCAGCAAGAAGCGTCGGCGTCAGCACGAATTCGCGTACCCCACGTGGGGCGGCGCTCGACCCGGCTCGGGCAGAAAACCGACGAAGGTCCGAGCCGGCGTTTCGCATCGCGCGCGAGCGGCCTTCGCGTCTCGGCATTCACTGCACGTCACGCTGCGCTTGCGCACGGGACTTCCGAGCTTGCGTCGCGAGCCCGCGCGTCGCGCGCTCGAGCACGCGTTCGAACTTGGAGCCGAGCGCGTCGGCTTCCGTCTCGCGCACTACTCGATCCAGTCGAATCACCTGCACCTGATCGTCGAAGCGCTCGATCGCCGCGCGCTTTCGCGCGGAATGCAGGGACTCACCGTGCGCATCGCTCGCGCGCTGAACGCGCTCTGGCATCGCAAAGGCTCAGTCTTCGCCGATCGCTACCACGCTCGCGCGCTGCGCACGCCGCGCGAAGTGCGAAACGCGCTCGTCTACTTGCTGCACAACGCGCGACACCACGGCATTCACGTCGTCGGCGTCGATCCGTATTCATCCGGCGTGTCGTTCGACGGCTGGAAGCGCAACGTCGGAGCACCGACTCGTGCTGCACCGCTCACGCGCGCGAGAACCTGGCTGCTCAACATCGGCTGGCGCCGACACGGCTTGATCGGCCTCGACGAAAAGCCAGGTCGGCGGAAGCCGTGAGAGACGCGCCGTGTTCAGCGCGCATTGCGCGAGCACCAGACCCCGATAAGGCCTTCGCTGGTTTGGACGCCGAGGTCGGTCTCGCCGTCGCCGTCCACGTCGCCGCACGCTCCGCCGCAAGGCTCAGTCGACGTCGACCAGACGGTGAGCAGCAATTCGAACGTTTGGCCGTTGACGAGCTCGAAGTACCAGCGAACCGGTTCGCCGGACCTGACCTCGCCGGACCCGAGTCGTTGAATGCAAAGATCTGCCTGCCCGTCGCTGTTCCAGTCGCCGAAATGTGCGATCGACACCACGTCGAGGAGTGGAACGGGCCGCACCACGCCCCGCATCGGCGACACGAGCAGCCACTCACGGCCTAAATGCACGGCAAGCTCGTCGTGCCCGTCTCCGTCGATGTCACCACAACCGCTGACTTCGCCGCCGATAGGCCAACCCAACTGCGGCGTCGCGTCGCCGTTGAGCGCGAGCTTGGTGAGCGACGAACGCGTTCGACCTGAAACGATCTCGATCCGCGGCTCGGCACCGAGCGCTCCGATCGCAAGGTCGCGGACTCCATCTCCGTCGATGTCATTGAGCGCGACAACGGAACCGCCGAAGCGGTCGTCCTCGCGCGCGCCATCGAGCTGCGCGATCGCAACACCGCTCGCGCCCGAAACGAAGAGTACCGAGCCGCGGTATCCGCCACGATCAAGCCGAACCTTCTCCGGTTCACAACCGAAAGCAAGGTCGGTGAGCCCGTCGCCGTCGATGTCGCCGAGATCCGCGACCGAGCCGCGCCGTGATTCGCGCCCTTCGAGTTCGAACAGCACATGACCGTCGTGGCTCGACACAGCCTGAACGACGTAGTGGTCCCGCTCATGAAGGAAGTGGAGCCGCTCGAAAAGCGCGTCGTGCTTGCCGTCACCATCGAGGTCGCCGACGGGCACGACGTGCACCCACTCCGCTCCAGCAGTGATCGCGCGATCGATACGTCCGAGCACGCGCCCGTCAAGCACCGACACAAACGCCAGTCCGATGCCTGGATCGTCGACATCAATCACCCAGTCATCACGCCCGTCGCCGTCGAGGTCGCCAATGCTCGGTGACAGGGGCCCTTGGGTGACGCCGTCGACGATCGCTGACGCCGCGGGCCCGCGGTATCCACGCTCGCACGCTGAGCAGAGAACGAGCGAAACCGATGCGAGCGCACCGCAAATCGCTCGCATCGCGCTCACCGCGCCACCTTCGGCGCGGAAGCATCGACGACCGGCGGCTCGCCTTTGACGTAGCGATCGAACCATTCGATCGATTCGGCTTGGACGTGCAGCACGGACGCGCGCGCGGAGTAGCCGTGGCTTTCCTCGGGCAGGAGCACGAGACGCACGGTGCCGCCGTTGCCGGAGACCGCCTGGTAGAGGCGCTCGGACTGAATCGGGAAAGTGCCGGGATTCGCGTCCTTCTCGCCGTGGATCAGGAGCAGCGGCTCGTTGATCTTGTCGGCGAAGTTGAACGGCGAGAGCTGGGCGTAGATCTGCGGCGCTTCCCAAATCGTGCGGCGCTCGGACTGGAAACCGAAGGGCGTCAGCGAACGGTTGTACGCGCCGCTGCGCGCGCAGCCGGCCTTGAACAGATCGGTGTGCGCGAGCAAGTTCGCGGTCATGAACGCGCCGTAGCTGTGGCCGCCGACGCCGACGCGCGCGGGATCGGCGACGCCGAGCGCTGCGGCCTTGTCGATCGCCGCCTTCGCCGCCGCGCCGATCTGCGCGATGAACGTGTCGTTCATCGTCTCGGGATCGCCGACGATCGGCATCGTCGCGTCGTCCATCACCGCGTAGCCCTGCGTGAGGAACACGAGCTGCGACAGGCCGCGAATCTGCGTGAAACGGAACGGCGAGCCGCCGACTTGGCCCGCGGTGCTCGCGTCATTGAATTCGAGCGGATAGGCCCACACGACGAGCGGAAGGCGCGTGCCTTCGACGTAATTCGCGGGCGTGTACAGCGTCGCCGAGAGCTTGACGCCGTCGTCGCGCTCGTACGTCACGAGGCGCTTCGCGATGCCGCGAATTTGCGGCTGTGGATCGGCGAAGTTGGTCATCTGCGTCGCGCTCTTCGCAGCGAGGTCGCGCAAGTGCAGGTTCGGCGGCTCGAGCGGAGTTTCGCGGCGCGTGACGATCGTCGGCACGCCGTCGGCGGTCGAATCGCGGAACGCGGCGACGCTCTCGTAGGTGCCGATGTCGCAACTCCACAAGCGCTCCGTCGCGTGAGTCGCGATGTTCTGGCGGGCGAGGAACGGCCGCGCGCCTTCCGTCGAATCGCCTTCGCCCGCGCGGTAAATCCAATCGCCGACACGCCTCACGACGCGCGTGCCGTCGGCGCGCGTCATCGTCAGCAGCGAACCAGGATTGCCGTAGCGATCGTTGACGCTGCGATCTTCGAGCACGATCGCGGCCGCGCTGTTGTCGAGCGTGTGCAACGTCGCGCGCGTCCAGCGCCGATCGCGGTCGTAGTCGGTGGCGAGCACGAGCTTGGGATCCGCGAACCAACTCAAGCCGCGCGCGCGGTGCTGCGTGCGCAGCAACTCGTTCGCGAAACCCTTGAAAGGCGCGGCGAAAGCGAGCCATTTGTCGCGCTGCAGGGCCTTGGCCTTCGGATCGCCGCCGTCGAGCGCTTCGACCCACACGAGCGTCGCGCGTTCGTTCGGGCGCCACGCGATGTTGCGCGGCCCGGTCGGCACGCCCTCGATCGGGATCACGTCCTGCAACGGCGCGTCGGACACGATGTACTCGAGCGCGCCGCTCTTCGACCAAACTTCAGTGCGCCGCGGAAAGCGATCGTAGGTCAGCACGTAGGAGAACGGCCGATGAGCGCGCGCGACGAGCACGTGCTCGCCGTCGGGCGAAACATCCGTGGCGACGAACAGATCCGGCGCACCGATGTTCGTCGTCGTGCCGGAATTCGGATCGACGATCGCGAGTTGCGAACGACCGAAGTGCTCGAACAAGAGCGCGTCGTGCTCGTTCGTCAGCAAGTCTTGGAAGGTGCGCACCGGTGACTTCTTGCCCGCCGACTCCATCGTCGTCGGACCGCTCGGATCGCGCGGCAACACCGGCGCTGCAGCGCGCGCATCCGGCACGAGCTTCACGAGCAATCGCTCGCCGTCGGGCATCCACTCGTAGCCGCCGAAGATCGTGTTGAGGTGCAGTGCGACACGTTGCGGCTTCGCGTCGTTCGTCGCGCACACCCACAGCTCGACGCGGTCGTCGGCAACGAGCGTGAAGGCGAAGCGCGCCGAGTCGTGCGACCAATCGACGGAGCCGATGCGCGCACCTTGCGGCAACGCGACGCGGCGCGAGTTTGCTCCGTCGAGCGTGCGCAGCACGAGGCCCCGGTCGAAGCTCAACTGTTGCGGTGCGTTCGCCGCCGGATCGATGCGCAGGCCGGCGAGTCCGAGCCACGGTTTGCCGACCTCGGGGAGCGACGGCATCGAGGGCCGCTCGGTGACGAGCAGCCACTGCGCGTCCGGCGACAAGCGCATGCCGGGCAACGTCGGCGCGTCGAGCAGATCGACCACGTCTTGCGGCGGCAGTTTGTAGTTCTGCGGCAGCGCGAACAGCGGCGTTGAAAGCACGAACGGCAACGAACACAGCTCTCGCAACATCAAAGCGCTCCAGGTTTTTCGGACCGCGGCCGATTCTAGGCACGAAACCCGACGCTTGCTCCAACGCTCGCCCTTCGTGATCCTCGCCGCAGCTTGAACAACGACACGAACTTCATGAAGCGCGCCGTCGAACTCGCGCGCGCCTCCGTGCGCGCCGGCGGTGGCCCGTTCGGTTGCGTGATTGCGCGCGACGGAGCGGTCGTCGCCGAGGGTTCGAATCGAGTGACGCTTGCGAACGATCCGACCGCGCACGCGGAAGTCGTCGCGATCCGAGCGGCGTGCGCCGCGCTCGGCTCGTTCCAACTCGACGGTTGCACCGTCTATTCGAGCTGCGAGCCGTGCCCGATGTGCCTCGGAGCGATCTACTGGTCGCGACCCGAGCGCCTCGTGTTCGCCTGCACGCGGGAGGACGCCGCGGCGATCGGTTTCGACGACGACTTGATCTACCGCGAACTCGCGCTGCCGATCGCGGGGCGCAAATTGTCGACGACGCAGTTGCTACGCGAAGAAGGCCTCGCCGCGTTCCGCGATTGGTCGAGCTCGACGCAGCGGCGCGAGTACTGACGCAGTCCCGTCTTCACGGTGGAGCGCGTCGCGGTGCTTCGC
>CAYHRR010000077.1:0-11540 GCA_964358875.1 uncultured Planctomycetaceae bacterium
CGTGACCTCGTCACCGTGGGCGAGCTTGTGTTCGGACACGCGCTCGGAACCGACGCGCGTGCCGTTGGTCGAGCCGAGGTCGCGCAACAGCACGGCGCCGTCCTCGACGAGGAACTCGGCGTGACGCCCGGAAACCGAGGCGTCGGTGAGCTGCACGCTGTTGCCGGGCTTGCGTCCGATCGTGATGCCCGGCCCGGTGATCGGGACCGTCTCACCCCGGCGCTCGCCATTCTCGAAGCGCAGGGCGTAGCGAGGTTGCATGGGCGCGATGAGGTGTCGATATTAGTAAGGAGGGAATTCAGCTCCGCCGGCCCGGCACAGGTGCGTCCGAGGCGTTCGACACGAGGTCGGCAGGCTCGGGCGCGGCGCGCGCAGGGTGGCGGAGAGGGGTCGCTAGGAGACGCCGCGAGCACAACAGATCGCGCGCGTCGGCGAGGCTGGGCACTTACCGTTGGGGAAAGGCCCAGTAACCGCCGAAGCGTGCGACTTCGCGCTGCGGGCGGCGGATCCTAGCGGGCGAAACCGATCAACGAAAGGCGGGTTCCGCGCCCGGTTCTTGTGATCGCGCCGAGCGACGCGTCCAATCGCGCCGTGAACGAGCGACGTGAGCCGGCGGACGCGACGACGCGCTGCTTCTTTCTGGCCGAGCCGCCGCACGCGGGGCGCGCTCGCTTGCTCGAGGAAGACGAGCAACATGCCGCGCGCGTGTTGCGCCTCTCGACGGGCGACGCGTTGACCGGACTCGACGGGCGCGGCGGGCGCTGGCCGTTGCTCGTCACGGCGGTCCGCAAGGCGACGCTCGAGCTCGAAGTCACCGCCGAGCCGACCCTGGAACCCGAACCCGGCGCCGAGGGCGCGCCGCTGCCCTGGATCGAACTCGCCATCGCCTTCCCCAAGGGCGGTCGCGCCGACGACATGCTCGACCACGTCGTGCAACTGGGGGTGGCCGCGATCACGCCGCTGATCGCCGAGCGGAGCCAGGGCTTCGACGCCGAGCGCGTCGAACATCGCCACGAGCGCTGGATGCGCATCGCGCGCGCGGCCTGCAAACAGGCACGGCGTGCGTGGCTGCCGACGATCGGCGAGGCGCGCAGCGTGCGAGCCTTGCTTGCGGCCCATCCGGCACAGGCGAACGTGTTGCTGCACCCCAAAGCAGCTTCGAAGCTCGAGCTTGTCTTGCGCCAGGTTCCGTGGACTGTTCGCGAGCGCCCGCTGCGCTTGTTGGTCGGGCCGGAGGGCGGTTGGACCGACGAGGAAGCTCTCGAATTGGCGCGCTGCGGCGCGTTGCCCGCCGCGCTCGCGCCCCATGTGCTGCGCATCGAAACGGCGGCCGAGGCGGCGCTCGCGGTGACGGTCAGCGCGCTGTGGCGCCGCTGAGCTTCCGGCGCGCGGAACTCACAGCCCGAGGCGCTCGCGCAGCGAGACCCAGCCGCCGTCGCCGAGCACCACATGGTCGAGCAAGGGCACGCCGAGCAAGCGTCCGGCCTGGTGCAGGCGCCGCGTGACTTCGAGGTCCTCGGCGCTCGGCTCAGGGTCGCCGCTGGGGTGATTGTGCGCGCAGATCACCGCCGCCGCAGCGTGGCGCACGGCCGAGCGAAAGACCTCGCGCGGATGGACGATCGAGCTCGTCAGGCTTCCGATACTGACGATCTCGCGCGCCTTCAAACGGTGCTTGCCGTCGAGCAGCAGCACGTGAAAGACCTCGCGTTCGAGGCCCTGCATCTCGCCTGAGCACAACGCGAAGACCTCGGCCGCCGTCCGAATCACCGGCCGCGGCCTTTGGCGCGCATGGGCGAGTCGCCGGCCGAGTTCGAAGGCCGCCGCGATGCGACGCGCCGACGCCCGCGTCCAGCCCTGACGCTCGCGCAGCTCCGCCGGGCTCGCGCGCGCCAGTTCGAGCAAGTCGGCGCCGTCGATCGGCGCCGTTTCGCGGCCTGAAACCGCGCTCAACAGTTCGCGCAACTCCAGCTCGTGCGCGCCGAGCTCGAGCGCAGTTCCACTCGCGGCCTGGCGGTCCGCGCGACCGGCGCGCGCACCGGGCGCCACCTCACCGTTCGGCGCGGCTCGCTTTTCGCATGTTCCCGACATCCGTGGCGGACGACGCTCGACCGCACGGGCGGTTGCAGATCGGTCCGCAGAAATTCCGCGGGCGCGCAGCTGCGCCCTCGTTTCAAGAGTGCGAACAATCTAAAAACAAAGGGCCAGGAATCAGCGGCGTGCGCCGATGGTGACTGCGACCCGGCATCCGAAGACCTCCTTTCCCAGGGCCCCGGTATGACGACATTCGTGGTGGTGACGGCCTCGCTCCTCGTGGGGGTGTGGTTGATCGAGACCGTTTTCTTCGTCCTCTCTTACCGGACAGCTTCGCGATCGGAGCGCTCGGACGCCGAGGCGCCTCTCTGAGTTTTGGACGGGTAGCGGCGGGGCGGCTCCCCGACCGCAAGTGCGCCGGGTGCTCCTGACACTTGATGCACTACGCGAGCGGCGACGACCTGACGTCGCCGCTTGCCTTTGTTGAAGGCGATGCGCCTCAGCGCTGTTCGAGTTCGACGCGCCAATCGGCAAAGGCCGTCGCCAAGGGCAGGCGCACCCACGCTTCGAAGCTCTGCGCCGGAGCGACGCCGCTCGCACCGCCGGCGATCATCTTCACCAAGGCCGCGCGACCGTACTGGCGCTCGATGAACTCGCAAAAGGCGAGCGACTGGGCATAGGCGACGGCGATGTCATCGGCCGTACCCAAGCTCGCGAAGCTGCGCTCCAAGCGTTCGAGCGGCAAGGGCGGATGCAGCGCGAGCGCCTTGTGCGC
The DNA here is from genome assembly GCA_964358875.1 of uncultured Planctomycetaceae bacterium. GTDB lineage: Bacteria > Planctomycetota > UBA1135 > UBA1135 > CAYHRR01. Next base: position 2,807 of record CAYHRR010000077.1, read on the forward strand.
GGCCTTCAACTCCGCGCGCGGGTCGCGTTGGAACCACTGCGCGACACCTTCGTTGAGCCAGGCCGGAATCTCATTGCCGCCGAGTTCGCGCACGAAGCAATGCACGAGTTCGTGGCGCATCAACGCCGACAATTGCGCGTCGAGCATGCGTCCGTCCGAAATCGGCACGCGAATCGTTCCGTCGTAGGACGCGCCCGCCCACTCGGCGAGCCCGGTGATCTGCGCGAACTCGGCGCGGCGGTACAGCACCACCGGTACGAGCGGCTTGCCGCGCTCGCCGGGATACACGCCGAACACTTCGGCGAGATCGATGTAGTGGCGCTCGAGCTCGTCCTTGATCTCTTGCGCGCCGCTGAGCAAGGACTCGCGCCAACCGTCGAAGGACAACGCGAAGTGCGTCGAGGTGTCGCGCACGAAGTCCTTCTCGGTCTCGCTCTCAGCGCGCCAACGTTCGATCAGCTTCGCGATCGCTTCGCGCGTCGGATCGAGTTCGTGCGCGCGCGCGAGCCACGCGAGGCAATCGGGACACGGCCGCACGCGTTCGTGCTCGAACAGCGCGCGGCGCAGCAACGCTTCGGCGAGGTTGTGGCGGAACACGGCCTCGTCGGGCTCGCCGGCGACACATTGCTCCCACAGCTCGATAGCAGCTGGAATTTGGCCTTTTTCGAGCGCCTCGATGGCCTGCTTGTTGAGCGCGCCGAAGGGCGACGGTCCGGCGAGTTCGCGCGGCGCAGTGTCGACGACCGCTTCGTACACGGGCACTTCGCGGCGTTGCGTTTCGAGCGGCGCGACGGCGAGCGGTTCGTCGACGAGCTTCGGCGTCGGCGCCGGCGTGTACCACGTGCGCGCGACGAACCAACCTCCGAACGCGGCGGCGGCGAGCAGACTCAGCACGATGAGGAGGCGTGTCACGTGGCGCAGTACCGTAACCGCGAAAGCGCGGCGTCGCATGGAGCGGAGATGGCGGCAGGGATTCGACGCACGTGCGCGTCGCTTCCTCCGCGGAATTCCACGCGGTTCGGCGCGGAGCCGGCGAGGCGCCCGCGCTAGCGCAACAGCCGCTCGAGGTCGTCGCGGGTAAGGTCGCGCAAGGTCGTCGCTTCGCCTTCGAGGATCACGGCGGCGAGTTCGCGCTTCTTGGCCTGCAGATCGAGCACGCGCTCTTCGATCGTGTCGGCGCAGACAAATCGATAGGCGAACACACTGCGCGTCTGCCCGATGCGGTGCGCGCGGCCGACGGCCTGCGCTTCGACGGCGGGGTTCCACCAGGGATCGAGCAGGAACACGTAGTCGGCTGCGGTCAAGTTCAAGCCGACGCCGCCGGCCTTCAAGCTCAACAAGAACAGCGGGCACGTCGCGTCCTCTTGGAAGCGTTGCACCGCCAGCGTGCGCGCCTTGGCCGGCGTCCCGCCGTCGAGGTAGGCATACACCATGCCGCGCTCGTCGAGGCGTTTGCGCACGATGGCGAGGAAGCTCGTGAACTGCGAGAAGATCAGCGCCTTGTGACCGGCGGCGAGCACTTCCTCGACCATCACGAGCAGCGCGTCGAGCTTGGCCGACGATTCACCGACGCGACTGGGATCGAGCAAACCCGGATGGCACGCCGCTTGGCGCAAGCGCAGCAGTGCTTCGAGCACGGTGAAACTGTCGGGCTCGCCCTTGCCCGCGCCGTCGAGCAACACGCGCCGGTAATGCTCGCGCAGCTCGTCGTATTCCTTGCGCGCCGGACCTTCGAGATCGCAGGTCAAGGTCTGCTCGGTCTTCTGCGGCAGATCGCGCAGCACTTGCTCCTTCGTGCGCCGCAACACGAAGGGTCGGATCGCCTTGGCGAGCAATTGGCGCGATTGGCGCTCGAGCTCCGCGTCGCGCGGCGCGTCGACGAGTCCCGCGAACACCGACGAACGGCCGAGCATGCCCGGGTTCAGGAATTCGAACAGCGACCACAACTCGCCGAGATGGTTTTCGATCGGCGTGCCGCTGAGCGCGAGGCGTTGCTCGGCTTTCAGCACGCGCACGGCCTTGGCGGTCAAGCTGTCGGCGTTCTTGATCGCCTGCGATTCGTCGAGCACGACGCAGTCGAAGTTCTCGGCGCCTAAGTGCTCGATGTCGTTGCGCAAGGTGCCGTAGGTGGTGATCACGATGTCGTGCGTGGCGATCTCCTCGCTGCGCAAACGCCGCGAAGCGCCCGTGTAATCGAGCGTCGTGAGCGACGGCGCGAAGCGCTGCGTTTCCGAAATCCAATTGTGGGTCAGCGACTTCGGCGCGACCACCAAGGTCGGCGCGTGGACTCCGCGCCGCGCGCGCCGCGCGAGCAGCCAGGCGAGCACTTGAATCGTTTTGCCCAGACCCATGTCGTCGGCGAGGCAACCGCCGAGACCTTGGCGTTCGAGGAACTCGAGCCAGCCCAGGCCTTCGCGTTGGTACGGGCGCAGTTCGCCGACGAAGTTGGCCGGTTCCGCTACGGCCTCGAGACCGCGAAAGCCCTCCAAACGCGCGATTTGCTCGCGAAAGCGCTCGTCGACCTGCACGCCGTCTTGACCGGCGAGCAAGGCATCGAGCAGCCACGCTTGGCTCGGCTTGAAACGCACGACGTCGCCCTTGGAATGTCCGAGCGCGGTCAAGGCACCGAAACGCGCGAGCCATTCTTCGGGCAGCACGCCGATCGTGCCGTCGTCGAGCACCAAGGTGTGCTCCTTGCGCTTCAAGGCCGCGACGAGTTTGGGCAAGCTCGCGCTCGCCGTGCCGAACTCGAGCGCGCCTTCGAGGTCGAACCAATCCATGCTGCTCTTCAGCGACCAACGCGCCGTTCCCGCGGTTCGGTAGCGCGCGCCTTCGCCGGCGACGGTCCAACCTTCGGCGCTGAGCACGCGCACGAGATCACCGATGCACTCGAGCGGCACGAGCAGCGCGCCGGGGCGCTCGGAAAGCGCGCGCGCGCCGAGTTCGAAGGGTCGGCGCAGCAGTTGGCTCTCGAGTTCGGTCTTGCGCCCGATCCACTCGTCGCGCCGCTCGATGAACGGCCGCGAGTCGTCGGCTGCGAGCAACGTGCCCTCGTAATCGAACAACACCTCGCCGGTGAGATCGCCGTAGCCGCCCTCGACGCGCACCGGTGCATCGAGCGTCAAGTGCGGCTTGGGCGCGACCTCGCGCAGCGTCGTGCCGAGCATGTCGACCAGACCGCTGTCCTCGTCACTGGTGCCGAGCTCGCGCAGCAACTCCGCCTTGTCGGAACCGGGCACGCGCAGCGGACCTTCGGAGCCGAGCGCGCGGGCCCAAGCCTCGTCGGCATGGCGCGCGACGCGCCCGATGCAGTTCGCGAACACGATGTAACCGCCGGGCAGGAGCGCGACCGAGGCCGACAACGGCTCGACCTGCTCGCCGCGCCGCCAGTGACCCTCGATCAGGAGTTCACCCGTGAGCGGGTCTTCGCGCAGCGTGCGCCGCAAACGCCACGGTTCGCCGACTTGAAAGGCGACCGGGCCGGGCGCTTCGCGTTCGAGCGTGGCCCACGACAAGGCCTCGTTTTCCGCCATCAACGGCAAGAGCAACTCGGCCTGCCCGGGGCCGAGTTCGAAGTGCTTCTCGCGCTCGAGCAGCCACGACTCCCCCGCTCCGCGCAACATCGTGACGATGCGCCGGTCGTGGTCCGACAACAGCTCGCCGTTCTTGCTCGCCAAGGCCGCGAAGGGCGCGGGCTTCGACCACGAGCCGGTCTTGCGCGCGAAACTGCGGCGCGTCTCGATCACGATCGCTTCCTTGGCGGCGCACAGATCGACGCGCAGCACGTAGACGAGCTTCTCCTCGCGTTCGGCGCGCGGCGCGGCGGGTGCGACGCTCTCGACGGCGGCGCTGCGGATTTCGCTGAGGCGCGCGCGCCACGGATCGGGCTGCACGAGCCGCGCGTCGCGGAACACGCCTTTGTGGACGCCGTCGAAGCGCCAGCCGGCCGAATCGAGCGTCAGCGCAACGGCCCACAAGTGCTTGCAGCGCACGCCGCGCCGAAAGATCGGACACGAGCAAGCAGCTGTCCAACCGTCGCGCGCATCGTGCTGGAACGATGTCGCGTAGACGTCGCCTTGGCCGCGCACGCGCGCCTTGGCGTGGCGCTCCTCGACGCTGCCGAGCACCACCGCCTTGGCGCGGATGTACTCGACGCCGCGGAGTTTGGCCTCGATGTTGAACAGGACGGCGAGCACATCCGTCAATCGCTCGTAGCGCGGGGGATCGATCACCCGACCAGGATGAGGACCGGAATCGCAACGTCAAGCGTCGTGCCGCGCACTTCGCGACGAACTCGAACTTCGCTCCGGCGGCACCCGGTCGCGGCGTGCGGGCTCAGCGGCGCTTGGAGGCGCGATCGCGGATCTGCTTTTCGAAGTCGAGCGCGTCGCGACCCTCGATCTGCGCGCGGATGTCGGCGATCAGCTCGGCCCACGATTGATAGCGCGCGGCGAGGTCCTTGGCGGTCATCTTCTCGATGAAGTAGTGCAGGTGGTGCGACAGCCCGCGCGACTTCAGCTCGGGGCTCTTCATCGACTGCATGATCTGCATGCGCAGCACTTCGCGGTCGTCGGAGCTCTCGAAGGGCAGGCGTCCGACGACCAGATGGAAGAGCGTGACGCCGAGGCTGTAGATGTCGCTGCGTTCGTCGGCGACCGCGCCGCCGCGCGCCTGTTCGGGCGAGAGGTACTGCACGGTTCCGACGGTGGTGTCCTTGTCGGCCGGTGCTGCGTCCGCGCGCCCCGCGAAGCCCAGGTCGATCAACTTCAGCCCGCCCGACGAGGCGAGCATGATGTTCCCGGGCTTGACGTCGCGGTGGATGATGCCCTGCGACACGAGGTACTGCAGCACTTCGGCGACGCCGAGCACGACGCGCAAGGCCGCCTTCTCGTCGAACTCGTGGCCGTCGTCGAGCAGCTCGAGCAAGGTGTGGCCTTCGACGAACTCCATCTTCGAGAAGTACGTGCTGCCGCTCTTGAAGACGCCGTAGCCCTCGACGAGGCCTTCATGGCGCAGCTTCTCGAGCAAGCGCGCCTCTTCGACGAAGGCGCTGCGCGTCTTGGCGTTGCGCGCCGCGTCGACCTTCAAGACCTTCAGCGCGAGCACCTTGGCGGCCTTCTTGTCGCGCGCGCGGAACACATCGGCCGTACCGCCGCTGCCGGCGTGCCCGAGGATTTCGTAGCCGGGCACTTCGGGAATCTCGCCCGCGCGCGTGCGCCGCCACTTGGCGATCGTCTCGGCCGACAGACCCGTGTGGTGGACGAGCAAGCGATCGAGGTCCGCGCCCGACTTGAGCTCCGGGAAGATCTTTTCCGCGACATCGCGCAGGATCAGCCCACGGTGCACGAGGAGGGCCAGAAAAGCGGTGTCGTCGCGGTGAACCATGGTGGGTCTCGTGGGGGCGCGGGAGTGTAGCCGCCGCGCTCGTCGGAGTTCCCGGTGGCGCGCCTTTCAATCCGCACTCCGAGCTTCAGAACGACGCGCGCGGGTGGCGATCTTGTTGCCGCTCGACCGCTGCGGTCACCCACCGTCGCGCAGCGAGTCCCCCGTGTCATGGACCCCGCACGCAGTCGCAACGTCTTCCGCTACTTCCTTCCCGCGGATGCCTTCGTACGCATCGTCGTTCACGATGCGCGCGAGAGCTCCTTGCGCGTTCGTCCCGGTCTCAACCGCACGGCCTATCGCCGACTGGTGATCGAAGCCTGCTGTCCCGAGTACAAGGTCGACGTCGTCGGTCAGATTGCCGAGCAGTGTCCCGACGATCCGCCGGCGGCCGAGGACTTGCTCTACCAGTTGTGCATCGAGGTCAATCCGCACTTCGACATCCACACAGTGCGGCTCAGCGAACGCAACGAGCGCTTCGAGCATGCCGTCTCGCGCGAACTGCAGCCTTCGAATCCCGACGAGCGCCACGCCGAGCTGCTGCGCCGTGCGCGCACGCTCGAACGGCGCCTGCGCGCGCAGGTGCTCGGCCAAGACGCCGCGATCAAATCCGTCGCCGGAGCGGTGCGCCGCGCCGCCGCCGGGCTCGCGCCGGAACACAGGCCGCTGGGCACGTTCCTGTTCATCGGACGCACCGGCACCGGCAAGACCGAACTCGCGCGCGCGCTCGCACGCGAGCTGTTCCCGGACGCGAACGCGACGCGGCTCGTGCGTGTCGACTGCAGCGAGTACGCGCTCAGTCACGAGTACGCGAAGCTGATCGGTGCGCCGCCGGGTTACGTCGGTCACGAGCAAGGCGGCTTCCTCACCGAAGCGCTGCGCAAGACGCCGGACTGCGTCGTGCTGTTCGACGAAATCGAGAAGGCTCACGCGCGCATGCACAACCTGTTGCTGCAGGTGCTCGACGACGGCCAGCTGACCGACGGTCGCGGTCGGCGCGTCGATTTCACGCGCGCCTTGGTCGTGCTGACTTCGAACGTCGGCGCCGCGGACGTGCGCGCGGCAGGTCGGCGCGTCGGCTTTGCGACGGACGCGAATTTGGGCGGCGGAGCGCTCGAAGAGATCACGTCGCGCGCGCTCGACAACGAGTTCGCGCCGGAGTTCCTCGGTCGCCTCGACGAGCGCGTGCTGTTCCGCGAACTCGATATGAACGATGCCCGCGCCATCTCCGTGAAGTTGCTCGAAGACCTCGCCGCGCGCGTGCGCCGGCGGCGCGCCAAGGTGGCCTTCGCGCCCGCAGTCGCGGCGTGGGTCGCGGAACGCGGCTTCCGGCCGGAAAGCGGCGCGCGCGAATTGCGGCGCGTGATCCAGCGCGAAATCGAAGCACCGCTGGCCGACGCGCTGCTCGACGAACGGCGCCGACGCGGTCTGGTGCGCGTGTCGATTCGCGACGGCCGCCCGACCTTCCGCGCCTGCGCTTAGCCGCGGCTTTCCGGCGCGCGGCAGCGTCGTTAGGCTCTGCGCCATGTCGTGTGCGCACCGTGTCCGCAGCCTGATCGCAGCCTTGTGCTGCCTCGCGCCGCAGACCCTTGCGACTCGCCAAAGCGTGCCGGCGAGCGCCGTGCGCGAGGACCCTGCGGCCCGCGCGGGCGAGCTCGAGCTCAGCTGGAGCGAATTCGACGCCTTGGTGCTCGATCGCCACGCCTCGACCGAAGTCGGCCGCAGCGCGTTGAAGCACCTACTGCGCGCCGAATTGCTCGACAAGCTCGCCACCGAGTCGAAGCTCGCGATCGCGCCGGCCGAAGTCGAAGCGAAGCTGCGGGAAATCGAAGCCGACGTCGTCGCGCGCGGCCAAGCGCCTGACCTCGATCAATACCTGCGCAAGAACCGCATCGACCGCGCGACCTTCCGCGAGTTCCTGCGCCTGGGTTTGGTGCAGGAGGAACTCGCGCGCCAAGCGCTCGGCGTGCCCAAGGGCAAACCGGTCAACGCCGAGAAGCAGGAGATGTGGCTCGACCAAGTGATCGAGCAACGCGGGACGCAGTACCTGCCCGCACCGTGGAAGGACGGCGTCGCGGCGCGTTGCGGCGATCTCGAAGTGCCGCTGCGCGACTACTTGGCGCACTTGAAGCGCCAGCTCGTGCGCGACGACATTCAAGACGATTGCTACGAGGCCTTGCTCGCCAAACGCGTGCGCGCGCGCATGCCCGACTTGTCGGCGGAAGCCTTCGCGCGCGCCCTCGATCAGGAACTCGCGCGGCGCCGCGCGGCGATCGGCGAAGATCCGAAGTTCAAAGGCTTGGCCTTCGAGCAAATGCTCGCCGCGCAAGGGTTGACACTCGACGTCCTGCGCCGCGATCCGGCCGTGGTCACGTCCGCGCTGGCGTTCCTGTGGATCGAACTGAAGTTCGGCGAGGACGGTTTGAAGAAGGTCTACGCCGACGAGCGCGAGAGCTTCGATGCGCGCTACGGCGAGGCGCGCGATCTGCGCGTGATCTACCTGCGCGGCGCGAAGTTCGCCAACCAACTCAATCCGCGCACCTTCGAGGACGCCGAGCGCGAACTCGAGAAATTCAAGCTGCAGGCGACGAGTCGCGAGCTGTTCGAACGCTTGGCGCGTACGCGTTCGGAGGATCCCGCGACGCGCGAGCGTGGCGGCTCACTCGGCTTCATCTCACCGGGCGACGAAACGCTGCCCGCGCCGATCCGCGAGGCCGTGTTCAGCGGCCCGAAGATCGACGGCGAGCACCTGGTCGGACCCGTGCGACTCGCGCAACCCAGCGGCGCGTTGCTCGTGTGGGTCGGCGAGCGCCGCCCCGCGCCGGGCTGGGACGAAATGCGTTCGCGCGTGCACAACGAACTGCGGCGGCGCTTCCTCGACGAGAGTCTCCCCAAGACGGACGTGGTCACTTATCTCGACCGCGATTGATGCGATGTTGATCGGCAAGGTAGTCGGCAGCGTGGTCGCCACGCGCAAGGACGAGAAGCTCGAAGGGCGCAAGCTCCTCGTCGTGCAAGTGCACAACCAACGCAACGAGCCGCAGGAGCAATACGTGATCGCGGCGGACTCGGTGCAAGCCGGGCCGGGCGACATGGTGCTGTACGCGACGGGCTCGAGCGCGCGCCAAACGACCTCGACCGAGAACCGGCCCGTCGACGCAGTCGTGATGGCGATCGTCGACTCGTGGGACCTCGGCGGCGACAACGTGTACGAGAAGTGGAACGCGCGCTGATGTACCTCGCGCGCGTCACCGGTCGCGTCGTCGCGACGCACAAGTACGAGGGCCTCGACGGCGTGCCCTTGCAGTGGATTCAGCCGCGCGACGAATTCGGCAAGGCGATGGGCGCGCAA
>CAYHRR010000078.1:0-11102 GCA_964358875.1 uncultured Planctomycetaceae bacterium
CCGCGCTCGCGTTCCAAGGCGACACGGTCACCTTCGAGAGCTTGCTCGCGGAGCTCGCCCTGCGCAGCGCGTTGTGCGAAGCGCCGCAGCCCGCCTACCGCGCGAGGCAGACCTCGAGCTACGACCGGCGCTCGCTGAACCCCGCGACGGAGTGGTTCGCCAACGACGATTTCGGCCACTACGTGCGCATCGAAGAGCGCGACGGTCACACGGAAGCCGTGTTGCTCGACGTCGCCGGTCCGGGCGCGCTCGTGCGGATTTGGTCGGCGCGGCCCATGGGCACGCTGCGCATCTATCTCGACGGAGCCGCGCAACCGACGTTGAGCGGGCCGATGGCCGAGTTGCTCGGAGGCCGCGCCGAAATCCCCGCACCCTTCGCGCAAGAGACGTCCTCGGGCTTCACCTGTTATCTGCCGATCCCCTTTGCCACGCACTGCACGGTCACGTGCGACGAAGCGCAGGACGTGTACTACCACTGCGCTTACCGCGAATACGCAGCGGGCACCGCGGTTGCGACGCTGACGGCGGAGGAACTCGCGCACGGCGCCGAGCGACTCGCGCACGTCGCGACGATGTGGAACGAAGCGCGCATCGACGAGCGCAGCGCCGTGACGCCCTTCGAAGTCATCGTGTCGCCGCTCGAAGGCCGCGGCGCGCTGCGTGCGTTCGCCGTCGACATCGACGCGGCGCCCGGCGCGCCGCGCGCGCTGACCGAACTCGTGCTCGCGCTCGATCCCGCGGGCGGCGTAGGCGCGGGCCGTATGGAGGCATTACTGCGTTCGACCGTGCTGTCGCTCAGCTTCGACGAGGTCGAGACGGTGCGCGTGCCGCTCGGTGATTTCTTCGGCTCGGCGCCGGGCTTGAATCCGTTCAAGAGCTTTCCCTTCGAGGTGCGCGCCGGCGGAGAACTGGCCTGCCGCTTCGTGATGCCCTTCCAACGCCGCGCGACGCTGCGCTTGATCGCGCTCGGCGATCAACGCGTGCGCGTCTCGGGTCGCATCGCGAGCGCGCCCTATGCGTGGAGTGAGCGCAGCTTGTACTTCCACGCGCGTTGGAAGCACGCGGATGCGCTCGCGGCACGAACTCCGCGCGACTGGAACTTCATCACGATCGCCGCCCGCGGCGTGTACGTCGGCGACATGCTCTCCGTCGGCAACCCCGTGCGCGCGTGGTGGGGCGAAGGCGACGAAAAGATCTACGTCGACGGCGAGTCGTTTCCGTCGCACTTCGGCACGGGCACCGAGAACTACTACGGCTTCGCGTCGGCCGGCTCCACGCCGTTCCAACATCCGCTGCACGCGCAAACGCGCTGCGACGGACCGGAGAATTTCGGCTGGACGAGCGTTGCGCGTTTCCGCGGACTCGACGCCGTGCCCTTCGACGCGAGCCTGCGCTTCGACATGGAGCTGTGGCACACGGCGCGCGATGTCGACGTGAGTCTCGCCGCAACCACCTACTTCTACGCGGGCCTCGACGCGCGCAGCGACGCGCCGCCGCCCGAGGACGAAATGCGCAAGGGCGTGCAGCAGCTCGTCTTCGAGGTCTTCCGCATCGCCGACGCGCTCGAAGGCGAGAAGCTCGCCGTCGCGGCGACGTCGCCGGGTCTCGCCTTCGGGCCGCAAGCACTGAGCGATTCCGAAGGCGGGAAGTGGTCCGGCGGCGAGCAGCTCTTCGTGCGCGCGACCGGCGTCGGGCAGTTCATCGAATGGACCTTGCCCGTCGCCGCGAGCGGACCGCGCGAAGTGTTCGTGTACCCGACGCGCAGTTGGGACTACGGCACCTTGCAGTGCTCGCTCGACGGCGTGAAGGCCGGCGCGCCGTTGGTCACGTTCAACGCCGAGGCGGAGACGAAGATCGGTGCGCCCGCGCCTGTTTCGCTCGGCGTTTTCGAGCTGCGCGCGCCCACTTGCGTATTGCGCGTCGAGGTCGTCGGCACGCACGCTCGCTCGCGACCGCCCCATTTTTATTTCGGCATCGACTGCGTCGTTCTCAGAGAACCCAAACCATGAGCCACGCACTTTCGCAGCACAAACCCGTCGCGCTGGTCGGCGTCGACGGCGCCGATCATTCCGATCCGGCGGTGGTGGCCGCGTTTCGACTCGCGCCGGCGCTGAAGCTGTCGGTCGAGCTCGTCCATGCCGCCGATGTCGGCCACGATTTCTGGTCGCACGTCGATCCGCTCGGCGTGCAGCGCGCGCGCGACGCGTCGGCGCAACGCTTGGCGCAGGTCCTGATCGCCGCCGGCATCGTCGGCGCCGACCTCACGCGTTCCTTGTCGATCGTCGGCGGCAAGCCGGCGTCGGCCCTGCTCGAACGCGCCGACGAGCGCAACGCAGCCTTGATCGTGCTCGGGCCCCACCGGCGCCGCGCGCCGCTCGATTTCGGCGACGTCGCACGCGAAGTGATCGCGCACGCGCACTGTCCGGTGTGGGTGCAGCACGGCGCGCCGCAACCGATCAAGCGCGTGGTGTGTGCGCTCGACCTCGGCCAGAACGCCGTCGAGGTGCTGACCTTGGCGCGCGATGTCGCCCGCGCGCTCGGCGCCGAAGTGCTCGCGCTGCACTGCTTCGTGCGGCCCGAGCTCGGTTTCCTGCTCGGCTATCCGGTGCAGTTCCCCGCTTCGGTCGTCGACGGCGCGCGCGAATCCGCCGAGCGCGAATTCCGCCGCCTACTCGAGCCCTTCGATTGGCGCGGCGTGCTGCACCGCCATTCGTTCATCGAAGGCGATCCCGAGTCGGAACTCGTCGAAGCGCAGGCGCAGTGCGATCTGCTCGTGCTCGGAACGCACGGACGTTCGGGAGTCGTGCGCGCGCTGCTAGGCAGCGTCGCCGCCGGCGTCTTGCGGCGCGCGACGGTGCCCGTGCTCGTCACGCGTACCGGAGCGTGAGCGACACATCGAGCGTGAGCGACACATCGAGCGTGAGCGACACATCGCGCGTGAGCGACACATCGCGCGTGAGCGACACATCGCGCGTGAGCGACACATCGAGCGTGAGCGACACATCGCGCGTGAGCGTCACTTCGTGTTCGCCAACATCAACTCGCTGACGAGTTGCCCGAAGCGCGCGGGATCGGGCAGTGGCGAGCCTTCTCGCAAGAGCGCTTGCCCGAGCAACAGCTCGCCCCAGTCCTTGATGCGCGGCGAAGCGGCGTCGGCGTCGTGCAAGTGCTTGAGGCGCTGCGTCAACGGATGGTCGGCGTTGAGTTCGAGGATGCGTTCGCGCTTGGGCGCGGGCTTGCCGCTGTGCTGCAGCATGCGCTCCATGTGCCGGCCGAGCGCGTCGGGCGCGTCGACGAGCACCGCCGGACTGTCCTTCAAACGGTGGGAAAAGCGCACGCTCTTCACCTGACCGCTCAGCTCGCCTTCGAGCCGCGCGAGCACAGCGCGGAACTCGCGCTCCTTGTTCTCGCGATCGAATTTGTCGGCCTCGCCGCTGAGATCGACGTCGCCGCGCTCGAGCGCCACGAGCTTCTTGCCCTTGAACTCGCGCAGTTGCTCGAGCACCCATTCGTCGATCGGATCGACGCACAACAGAGCTTCGCCGCCGCGCGCCGTGAGCGCTTCGAGGTGCGGCGAACGCCGCGCGCTCTCGACCTCGCTCCCGCTCAACACGTAGATCACGTCTTGACCGGCGGGCATGCGCGCGAGGTACTCGTCGAGCGTCGACGTGCCCTCCTGTTTCGAGCTCGCGAACAGAGCCAAGGTCGCGACCGCCTGCGCTTCGTCGCGCTCGACGACGATGCCTTCCTTCAACACCGCGCCGAAGGCGCTCCAGAAGCGTTCGTAGTCGGCGCGGCGCTGCGCGAGCATCACGCCGAGCGCGTCGAGCGTCTTGCGCACGAGGCGTTTGCGGATCTGCGCGATCGAACGATTGTGTTGCAGCACCTCGCGCGAAACGTTGAGCGGCAAGTCCTGGCTGTCGACCAAGCCGCGCACGAAGCGCAGCCACGTCGGCAGCAGGTCCGCGCAGTCGGCCATCACGAAGACCTTGCGCACGTACAGGGCGATGCGCGAGCGGTCGCGCGAGGGCTCGAACATGTCGAACGGGCGCTCGCTCGGAATGAACAGCAGCGCCGTGTACTCGCTCGTGCCCTCGGCCTTGAAGTGCACGCTTTCGAGCGGCGCGGAGAAGTCGTGCGTCAGGTGGCGGTAGAAGGCCGCGTATTCCTCGGGCGTGATTTCGTCCTTCGAACGCGCCCACAAGGGACGCTGCGAATTGAGCTTCACGACCTCGACGCCGTCGGCGCCGGTCGAACGCGCCAGGCTGCCGTCGCCCTCGAAAAACGCGGCGCTCATCTCGATCGGCCACTCGACGAAGTCCGAGTACTTGCGCACCAAACCGCGCAACGTGTCGGGGTCGCAGAAATCCTGCGCGTCGTCCTCGTCGCCTGCACTCGCGCGCAGCGTCAGAGTGATCGCGGTGCCGCGCGGCAGGCCGTCCAGGTCTTCGATCTCGAACTCGCCGTCGCCCTTCGAAGTCCAACGCACGCCCTGCGTCGCATCGGCGCGGCGCGTGGTCACTTCGATCTCGCTCGCGACCATGAAGCTCGCGTAGAAGCCGACGCCGAACTGACCGATCAGCTCGGGCGTCGATTCACCCTTGGCGCGCAGGGCTTCGAGGAACTTGCGCGTGCCCGACCGCGCGATCGTGCCGAGGTTTTCGACCACTTCGGCGCGCGACATGCCGATGCCGGTGTCGATGACGCGAAGCCGCCGCGCCTCGCGATCCAAGTCGAGGCGAATCGTGAGCGCAGCGCCGTCGGCCGTCATTTCGGGCTTGGTCAGCGCCTCGAAACGCAACTTGTCGAGCGCGTCGCCCGAGTTCGACACGAGCTCGCGCAGGAAGATCTCCTTGTGCGAGTACAGCGAGTGGATCATCAGCCCGAGAAGTTCTTTGACCTCGGCCTGAAAGGCGTGTTTTTGGCGTTCGCTCATGGTGTCGGGCCGTCGGTTCGTGCGGGCGGGGCGAAGAACATAGCGCCGCTCGCGCGCCCGCTCACCTGTGCTTTGCGGGGTAGCATTCGGCCGAGGGAACCCCAGCGGGGTACGGAACGTCTTTCCAGGAGCCTATGCGTCGACTTCGTTGGATCTGGCCGTGTGCCGCGAGTACCGCGGCCGTGCTCTTGTGCGTCGATCCGGCGACGCGCGCCTGGGTGCTCACCGGCGAGGACCTCGCCCTCGCTCAGCGCGACGTGCGCGTGTTCGACAACTTCACCGATGTCGAAGCGCATTCGAACACGTTGATCGATCCGAGCTTCCCCGGCTGGAGCGGCGCCTACCTCGCGATCTGGAAAGCCACGGCCGAATGGGGCAGCGAGCGCCATCTCGAAGGCCACGGCGATCCGCACCAACCCGACGACCTCGGCTCGGGCGGTGCGAATTTCGATGCGAGTTGGCAAGGCGCTGCGCCGGATTCCGGCGGCCCCGACGACAACGTGATGTCGGAGATCGCGGGCAACAACCCGGGCGTGATCGCCTACACCGAAACGCCGACCGGTGACGGTTGGCGCATTCGTTTCTACCGCACGCCGTGGGTGTGGTTCGATCGGCCGGCAGGTCAGACGATCGGGTCCCTGTGGACGGACATCCAGGGCATCGCGACGCACGAGTACGGTCACGCGCTCGGGCTCGGTCACTCCTTCGATCCGAACGCGACGATGTACCCCGTGCCTCCGACCGACGACGTGAACTGGCGCTCGATCGAGGCCGATGACCGCGCGGGATTGGCGGCGATCTACGGCGTGAAGCTCGCGAGCAAGCCGCGCATCACGACCTATGAGTTGCTCGCGGGAGGTGCTGTGAAAATCACGGGCGAGCACTTCGCTCCGAGCGGCAACAGCGTGTGGTTCACCCAACGTGGGGTCAGCGCCGACGGCGTACCGGTCAAGGTCAGCGGCGTCACCTCGTCACAGGCGGGCAGCGAGTTGGTCGTCACACTTCCGACGGAAGCGGGGCCGGGAGACGTGTTGATCGACAACGGCGGCGCGTCCTTCGCCGACCTGTCGAACGCCTTTCCCTTCGATCCGACGCGCAATCCGTGCTTCGCGCCGAGCTACTACGGCAGCAGCCGACGCAACTCGAGCGGACATCAGGCCGAGATCTACTACGCGGGCACACCGAGCGTCGGCACGCCGGGTTTTTCGTTGATCCTCGATCACGCGCCGGCCGGCGAAACGGCCGTGCTGTTCTATGGTGCTGCGGCCGCCGACCTGCCCTTCGGCGCGGGCCGCATGTGGGTCGCCGTGCCGCGCGTGCGCGCCGTGAAACTGACCACCGATGTGTTCGGAGCCGTATCGACGCCGATCGCCGTCACGCCGGCGATGGTCGGCGAAACGCGCTGCTATCAATGGTGGTTCTCGGATCCGACCGACGCGCACCACGCCGGTTTGTCGAAGGCCTTGCGCGTCACGTTTTGTCCTTAGCGCGGTCGCTTCGCGTGGCGCGAACGCGTCGGTCACGCAAGGTGAGATCGGCGATGCGCGTGCAGTCGAGAGCTCGCAAGGCGGTCGAGTCGGCGCCGCGCGTGCGCGAGCTTCAGCGCTTCTTCGGCCGCAGCTTGGGGTTGTCGCTCGCCTTCGAAGGATCGACGCCCGCGCCGTCCTCGCACAGTGCCTCGAGCACCAAGGGTCCGCTGTAGCGGCTCAGTTGTCCGAGGCGGTGGTTCTCCTTGCCGTCGGAGCGCGCTTTCCAAACCGTCGCGACGAAGCCTTCTTGGCCTTCGAGTTTCAGCGTGTGGAAGTGCTTGTTGGCGAGGTCCCACAAGAGTTCGCCCGTGCCCGTGAACGAATACTCGACGGTGCAGCTCTCGAGGCGTGAAGGCTCGCGCCGTTCTTCGCCCGGCATCGCCGAGCGGTACAGCTGCGTGCGATCGGCGCTGACCACGAGGTTGAGCGTGAGCTCGATCACGCCGCACTCCAGCTTCTGCGTGCCGGCTTCGTCGAGCGCAACATCGCGGCGGCCCTTGTAGAGCGCCTTCTCCTCGCCCTTGACGTCGGCGCCGAGGAAGTCGGCGAAGTCGCCGCCGACACCGAGTTCCATCGTGCGACCGAAGAGGTTGTGACCGGCGGGCACGAGCTTGAGGTTGCCGCCCGGCGCGAACACGCGGCGCAGGTAGCCGAGCTCGATCGACCACGAATCCCCGCTCGCCACGGGCTTGCCCGGCAACAGCCCGAGCAAGTCGTAGTCGCCGTGCAACTCGTCGAGCCACTCTTCGTCGGCGTCGACCTTGTCGAAGCAACGCGACCAATCGTGCTCCTCGGGCACCCATTCGAAACGCACCGTCTGCAGGCGCAGCGGCGACATCGACTTCGAATTGTCCTCCTGGCGCATGCCGCCCGGTCGCGTCGCGCTGACCTTGCCGACCGCCGTGGCGTCGCGAATCGTGCGCCGAAACTCGAGCGGTCGACCGAGCTCGCAACGCGCGTAATCGTCGAGGAATTCGAGGCGCTGCCAGCTCGAGAGCCAGCCGCCGGTCTTGTTCGACACGAAGGGCAGATCGTCGTACAGCTCGCCGACGTCGTCGATGCGCAGTTCGTGCGTCGCGCGAAAGATCTTGAGCAGCTTCGTGCCGGGCGCGACTTCGAACACGAGTTGGTCGGGTGCGGATTGCGCGGTCGCTGTCGCGTCGAGCGCTGCACAAGCGCAGAGCAGCAATAGCGAGCCACGCAGCCAAGCGGCGGCGCGCGCGTGCAGAGGTTGGTGCTTCACTTATTGCTCCTTCTTGCGGTGGTCGTTGGCGTACTCGCCGGTCAGGTCCTCGTTCGGCGTTCCGTCGGGCTGCCAGAATTTCCACGGCCCTTCCATCTTGCCCAGCACGTAGTTGCCCTCGCTCTTGCGTTGCGCGTTGTCGAACCACGAGCGGTACGGACCGTTGAGTTGACCCGCGGCGCTGTACACGGAAACGGCCTCTTTCTGGCCGTTGGCGTAGTAGCTCGTCCAGTCGCCGAACATGCGGCCTTGGTCATAGGAGCCCTGCGCTTTCACGCGGCCGTTCTCGTGCCAGCGCGTCCACGCACCTTGCTCCTTGCCCGCCTCCCACGCGCCTTCGAACTCCTTCTGTCCGTCGGCGTACCACTTGGTCCAGTGACCGGTTTGACCGCCGACGTCGTACAGACCCTCGGACTGTTTCTGTCCGTTGTCGTGCCACACGGTCCACTTGCCCATCGCGATGCCGAGCGCGTAACCGCCCTCTTGGAACTTCTTCGCGTTGGCGTGCCAGAACACCCACGGGCCGTCGCGCATGTCGCGCCGGTACAGACCTTCCTGATTCTTCGTCACGCCGTCCTCGTGGAAGATCGTCCACACGCCTTCCTTGCGACCGGAGTGGTAGGCGCCCTGATTCTTCAGTTTTCCGCCGGGATACCACTCGTTCCACGGTCCCTCGCGCAGACCCGCGCGGAACTCGCCGAACTCGATCTTGGTTCCGGTCGGATGCCAGCGCGTCCACGCGCCTTCCTCCTTGCCGTCGACGAAACGTCCTTGGCGCATCGCCGTTTCGATGCCGGGGTGGAAGTACAGCCAGTCGCCGTCGGGCGCGTAGTTCTTGTAGCCGCCGATCGCGCGGCGCTTGCCGTCGGCGTAGTAGAGGATCCAGCGACCTTCGCGCCGGCCGTTGCGCATCTCGCCCTCGGAGGACTTTGCGCCGTCGGCGTAGAACAGCACCTTGTCGATGCGCGCGGGCAGCGCGGGCAGCTCGACCACGGGCGGATGGATCTCCGGCGGCAGCGGTCCTTGCGCGTTCGGCGCGGCCGGTGCCGGCGGAGGCGTTTGGCGTACTGGCGCTGAATCTTGCCTGGAAACAGTCGGTGCGTGAGCGAGGCTCGCCGCGATCAAGAGCGTGAGGAGCATTCGAGCGACGATAGCAGGAGTGACAGGGAGCGCTCCAGCGACGCGGAGCGAGATGCGCTACGACGCAGCGCGAAGCGCGCGAGTTCGGCGCGGGGCCGGCACTATTTTCGAAGCCCCGCCGCCGCCTCGAACATCAGGTAGTGCGACGCGGCCATGCCCTGGCGCACGTAGGTCGCCTGCGCCGGCAGATTGCTGCGCTCGACGTACAGGCGCAGCGCGACGACATCGCCGGCGCGACGTGCGAGCGCGAGCACGTGCTCGTGCAGCGCGGCGTAAACCCCGCGGCGGCGTGCCTGCGGGTCGACATAGACCGATTGAATCCACCAGGCCCAGCCGTTGCGCCAGTCGGACCATTCGCGCGTGATCATCAAGCAACCTGCGGGGCGACCTTCGAGTTCCGCGACGCAGTAGAAACCACGCGCCGCGTCGCCGAGGGCTGCGCGGACTCCGCGCGTCAGAACCTCGCGCTCGAGCGTCAAACCCTCGGTTTCCAGGGCCATCGCCGCGTTGAAATCGATCAACAGCGCGGCATCCTCGGCGCGCGCCTCGCGGACTGTCACCTGGCTCGGGTTCGTCGTCATGCCTGTTCCTGCCTCCGCGCGGCGCGAGTCTATCGGCAGGACGCGTTTGCCCAACCGCCACACGTGGGGCATGCTTCGCCGGCGTCACTGCGCTGCTCCACCGAGCGCGCGGTGCTCGCAGCCGGCGGGGAACTTCGGCGGCCTCGGCAACGTCTTCCTGGTGCGCGTCTCGCCGCATAGAGCTCGTACTGCATGAAATTCCTATCAGCCACGCGAGCCCTGGGGTGCGCCGTGCTCGCCGTCCTCGCGGCGCCGCCGGTCACGGCGCAGAGCGCGCCGGTCGTCCAGCAAACGCTGCGCTTCCCCTACGACTCGGGTTACGTCTCCAATCCGTCGGCGCTCGAACAAGTTCTCTCGTCGCAGACCATCCGCGTCGCGCAGGCCGCTTGGATCCGGCTGCAATTCTCGCTCGTGCTGCTCGACCACACCGACGAGAGCACGGGCGCGTTCTTGCGCATCACTTCGCACCGCGACGGCGCCGTGCAAGAACTCCGCACGCGTCACGCGCGCGAATGGCGCCAAACGAGCGCCTACTTCAACGGCGACACGGTGCAGGTCGAGATCGTCGCGCCGCCGCACTCCGGGCCCAGTCGTGTCGCTTTGCGCAACGTGTGGATCGGACCGCTCGTCGCCGGCCCGCAGTTCTCGCAGTGCGGCGCGACCGACGATCGCGTGCTCTCGAGCTACGCCGCGAACGCGCGCCTCCTGCCGACGAATTGCTCTGGCTTCCTGATCGACGACTGCAACCACTGCTTCGCCACCGCAGGTCACTGCGACAACCCGTACCTGCAAGTCGCGGAGTTCAACGTGCCGCTGTCGACCAGCTTCGGCACGATCGTGCACCCTTCGCCGGACGATCAGTACTCCGTCGACGGCGCTTCGGTGCAGTCGCAGAACGGCGGCGTCGGCAACGATTGGGCGCACTTCGGCGTGTTCGCGAACCCGAACACCGGCGCCTTTCCGTTCGAAGCTCAGGCCGCGTTCTACACGCTCGATGCAGCGCCGCCGCCGTTCAACGCCTCGCACGTGATGCGCGTCGCGGGCTACGGCATCGACAACGACGACCTCGATCACACGCAGGTGCAACAGACCAGCAGCGGGCCGATCTTCTCGCTGGCCGGCACGGTGCTGCGCTATGCGGTCGACACCTTCGGCGGCGATTCGGGCGCGCCGGTCACATGGGAGAACGGCACAGGCAACGTGGTCGCAATCCACACGCACGGCGGTTGCAACACGACCTCGCCGAACAACGGCAACTGGGGCACCGCGATCGACCAAGCGAATTTCCGCGCGGCGCTCGGCAGCCCGCTCGGCGTGTGCATTCCGGTCGCGAGTTGGAGCGGCTACTGCACGGCGAAGCTCAATTCGCAGGGCTGCACGCCGACGATCTCGGCCCTCGGAAGCCCGAGTGCGAGCGCCGGCGCGGGGAGCTTCACGATCCAAGCGGGCCAGTTGATCAATCAACAATCCGGCGTGCTGTTCTATGGATCGACGTCGCTCGCCGCGCCGTGGAAGGGCGGCTTTTTGTGCGTCGGATCGCCGAAGGTGCGCATGGCGCTCGCGGCGACGGGCGGAGCGCCGAGCGGCACCGATTGCAGCGGCAGCGTGAGCTACGACATGGGCGCGCACATCGTGGCGAGCGGCGATCCGCAACTTGCGTGCGGCGCGACGAT
>CAYHRR010000079.1:0-11077 GCA_964358875.1 uncultured Planctomycetaceae bacterium
CGAGCGCGAGCTCGACGTCATGCTGCGCAAGGCCTGCAGCGCGGCTTGGATGGAAGCCCATGTGCCGGTCGAGGCGCGCACGTTGCGCGACATCGCGGTTTCCGGAAACGGAGAGCCGACCAGTTCGCGCCAACTGGCCGAGGTGTTCGACGTGATCGAGCGCGTGCTCGTGCGCCATGGTCAGAGCGGGCGCATGAAACGCGTGCTGATCACCAATGGGTCGCTCGCGCACGCCGAGCATGTGCACGCGGCGCTCGAACGGCTCAACGCGCAGGGCGGCGAGGTGTGGTTCAAGCTCGACGCGGCAAGTGACGCGGGTATCGCGCGCATCAATTCCAGTTCAGCCGGCAGCGCGCGCGCGTGCGCGAACCTCATCGCGACGGCCGGCCGCTGCAGAACCTGGGTCCAAACCCTGGCGTTCGACTTCGAGGGAGCGACGCTGCGAGGTGCCGAGGAGACGGCCTATTGCACGTTGCTCGAGGAAGTGCGCTCGTGCGGCGTGCGGCTCGAGGGTGTGCGGCTCTACGGCCTCGCACGCAAGTCGCATCAACCCGAGGGCGTGCAGCTGCGCGCGCTTGCGGAGGCGGAGTTGGAGGCGCTCGGCAAGCGCATCGCCGCGGCGACGGGGCTCGAGGTGCAGGTCAGCGCCTGAGCGCGACGCGCAGAGCGCGCTCGACGCGCTGTGTGAATCCGGCGCACTCGCGAAGCGAGCCGTCGAAACCTGAGCGCACGCCGCGTCGCTTGCGCGCCCGACGCGGACGGACGCTAGGGCCGCTTGACGTCGTCGACGTATTCGCCGCTGTTGACCGCGTCCTGGGAGCCGTCCTCGTTCCAGTAGGTCCACGTTCCGACGCGCAGGCCGGCCGCCATCGAGCCCGAACTTTCCTTCGCGCCGTTCTCGTACCAGATCGTCCACGGGCCGGTCTTCAGGTCGTCGGCCCAAGCACCTTCGCTCTGCTGTTGCCCCGACGAGAAGTACTCCTTCCACAGCCCGCTCTTCTTGCCGGCGGCAAAGACGCCGCTGCTGAACAACTGGCCGTTCTCGTAGGAATACTTCCACGGGCCATCGGGCAATCCGGCGACGAACGTGCCTTCGTTCTGCGGGTTGCCGTTGGGAAACCAGGTCGCCCACGGCCCGACTTGGCGATCGTTTTGGAATTCGCCCTCGGACAGTTTGTGCTCGTTGTCGAACCACGCGGTCCAGCGGCCGACACGCAGGCCCTGCTCGAAGCGGCCGGCGGCCTTGGGCTTGCCGTTGGCGTGGAAGCTGCGCGATTCGCCGTGCAGCTTGCCGTCGATCCAGTTCACGTCTTCGGCGACGACGCCGTCCGCGTACCAGCCCTTCATGGAGCCGTCGAGCTTGCCGTTCTTGAAGTGCGACTCGGTCTGCAGCTGCCCGCCGGCGAACCACTTGCTGAACACGCCGTCCTCTTTGCCGGCGACGTAGGTGCCGAGCGACATGCGCTGGCCGTTGTCGTGCCATTGCGTCCATGTGCCGGTCTTCTGTCCGGCCGCGTAGTTGCCGGCGTCGGCCTTCTGGCCGTTGACGTAGAAGCGCGTCCACAGCCCTTCCTTCACGCCGACGGCGTTCACGCCCTCGGCGGCGAGCTCGCCGGTGGGGTGGAATTCGCGGCTTGGCCCGTGTTCTTTCCCCGCGACGAACAGCGCCTCGCGCAGGGGTTTGCCGTCCGGGTAGTAGGCGTGCCACACGCCCTCGCGCAAGCCGTCCTTGTAGGCGCCGTCGGCCTGAAGCGCGCCGCTCTCGGTCCACTCCATCCACGAACCCTGGCGCACGCCGGCGACTTCGACGCCCTCCTCGCATTTGTGCTCGTGGGCGGCGTCGTAGAAGCGAGTGCGGCGCACGCTTCCGGCTGCGAGTTCGCCGGCGGCGACTCCGGGCGACGCGTTCGGGGTTGCCGACGCCTTCGGTTCCGAGGCCGAGTCTCCGCAGGAGGTGAGGGCGGCGTAGGAAGCGACACAGAGGAGCAGGCGACGCATGGGCGAATCCTAGCGTCAGCGCGCCGTCGATCGACAGTCGTGGCTCGACATGCGCGCGTCCGTGAACGCCGCGAATGCGCGCGAGCATGCGGCGAAACTCGTCCTCACGGGCAGGTCGTGTTCGCTGCGTTGGGCGTCGCCGTATCCGCGTTGGTGCCGGAAATCGGCGTCGACGCCGGGCACCAATTGTTGCCGTCGTCGTTTCCGACGGCGTCGAGCACGCTCGACTTCAAGTTGAGCGCGGCGCCCGGAAAATCCGGCCACACGATGCCGGCGTCGTACTCGATACGATCGATCTCCACGGCACCGGGAGCGACGAGCACGAGTTCGTCGGCACCGTTGTCGAGCTTGCACAGGTTCCAGTCGTAATCGAAGGTCGCGGCGACACCGCCGTTGGCGAGCGAGTCGCCGTTCGCGGCGAGCACGATGTAGCTGTGCGCCGGCACGAGCACGCCGTTGCCGCCGTTGGCGATCACGAAGCTGTCGGTGCCGTCGTCACGCACGGTCCAACCCTCGAGGTCGATCGCGATCGAGGTCGTGTTGTAGAGCTCGAACCACTCGCCGTTGGCATCGGTGACCGTCGCCGGGTTCTTCATCACCTCGGTGATCACGATCTGACCCGCACTCGGCGGCGGCGCCAGCGGGCAAAAGTTCACTTCGAGGGCGGAGGACAGGCCCACGTTGGTTCCGTCGGGCACGAACGGGTCGCGGAACCAGAACTGGTAGTAGCGCGACGTCCCCGGCATCGAGGCGTCCACGGGAATGGCGTACGAAACGGAACCCGTGAGGTCTGCTTGCACGAGCGGCATGCGCTGCAGCGGC
Source organism: uncultured Planctomycetaceae bacterium (assembly GCA_964358875.1). Taxonomy (GTDB): domain Bacteria; phylum Planctomycetota; class UBA1135; order UBA1135; genus CAYHRR01. The sequence goes on from CAYHRR010000079.1 coordinate 2,821, forward strand.
GCCTTCACGTAGAGCCGTCCGCCCTTGAACGGCTTGTCGTCCGGCAACACGCCCCAGAAGGCGATCGTCGATTGGTTCGGCATGCCGTTCAGGAGCTTGACCGTGAAGTCGTTCGTAGTCGTGCTCGGAGTCCCCGTCGAGGTCACGATCGGCAACACGCCGTTCGAGGTCGTCTTGCCGGTCCCGTAGGCGATCGGCGCCGGACAACTGGGCGGCGGCGGCGCCGAGTTGTCGTTGGTCTCGAGCGGTGTGCCTTTGTCCGCGCCGGACCACGCGTTGGGTGCGACCGCAAAATTGGCCGCGAGCGGTGCCGCGGTCGCAACGATGCGTTCTTCCGACGAGCCGGCGACGACCGCGAATCCGGCGCCGCCCCAAGTGACGGTTTCCATCGCGACATTCGAGGCCGAGCGGATCTGCAACGACCCGGACGAATTGGGCAATGAGAACTGCCCCCACGGCGCTCCGACTCCGGGGAACACGTTGCCGTTGCGCGCTGCTTGGCCGTCGAGTCCGACGAGGAAAAACGCGCCTGGATCGAGCAGTACTTGGCTGCGCAGCGTGAAGCTCTGCGCGCCGGAGACGAATTGCATGCCGCCGAGGTTGAGGCGCTGCGCCGACACATTGAAGAGCTCGAACCACTCGCCGGTCGCGTCGTTGCTCGCCAGGGGATCGACCAACAGTTCGTTGATCGCAATCTGCGTCGGAGCCGCGAGCGTGCCGGGTTGCTCGAAGGTCGCGAAGTCGAGGAACTCCGGGTGCGATGAACTCGACGCACGGAACGTGTTCCCGTCGCTCGTGATCAGAATGTGGCCGAGCACGCCGGCGAAACCGCCCGGATCACCACCGAGACTGGGCTGCTGCGTCTCACCGTCGGTCGTGCACCACTGCACGCGCGTCGCAGCACTGGTGTTCCAGTTGTTGACCGTGACCTCCGAGGGATGACCGTAGGGGTTGTCGTGTCCGGCCGAGTGCACGACCATGCTCGGATTCAAGTTGTTGCACACCGTCGAACTCGAGCTCGACGACGAACCGTGGTGCGACGCCACCGCGACTTCGACTTGGCCGAGCCAGGCCGACGCCGGACCTTCGACGTTGGGTGTGCCGAGCCCACCTGCCGTCAGGTCGCCGGCCACGTAGAGATCGAAGTCGCCATAGCGCACGACGAGTCCGAGCGAGTGCGCGTTCTCGTCACCGCTGGGGCTGACCGAACCGCCGATGTAGTTGCCGTCACGCGTGATCACGGTCGCCGTGGCTCCGCCGCCGAGGTCGATCACTTGCCCGAGCGTCGCGATCACGCGCCGTGTCCCGACCGCGCTCAAGTACGACGTGACGAATCCGTTCGAGGGCCGACTCGTGTCACCACGGTCGAAGGCGGCGACGAGCGGCTTGTAGGTGGAGTTGTGGATGTCGGTCAGGCCGCCGAAGTGATCGGTGTGCCAGTGCGTCATCACCGAGTAATCGAGGCCCGTGACGCCCTTCGACAACAAGAACGGACGCACGATCGACGTGCCGTCGCCGGGGTTGGCACCGTCGACCAACAGGCGCACGCCCGTGGGGCCCTTGATGAACACGGAAAGCCCCTGATCGACGTTGATCACGTGCACTTCGAGCTGTTGGGCGCTTGCACCGACGGTGAAGCCCAAGGCCGAAAGGAACAACGCCGGCAGCCGAAGGGCGAACGAGGGTGTGCGCATAGTGGGGTCGCGAAACGGTCGAGGGAGGCCACCACAATAGTGGCGCCGACGTGGGACGTCGCCGCCCTGCGCCAGGTTCCCCGACCGATCGCAACCCCACGCTCACCGCGCTGGAAAGAACGACCGACTACGGGCAGGTGGCGTTGAGCAGGCCCGGCGTACCTCGATCGGTGTTGCCGCCGCCGATCAACGTGTCCGCAGCGCACCAATTGCCGCCGTGATCGTTGCTCAGGGGTCCGAAGGCCGTCGGGTCGAGGCTGATCGAGCGGCCCGCGGTATCCGGCCAAAAGATGCCGTCGTCGTAGCTGACCTGATCGACCAGCATCCCGGCGCCGTCACGCAACAAGATCGCGTCCGCGCCGTTGGTCAGCGAGAAGTTCGCGTACTTGTAGGCGACGGGAATCCCGCCGTTCTGCGTGCTGTTGGCGTTGATGCCGAGCACCAGGCGACCTCCCGCCGCGATCGACAGGCCCAACCCACCGCGATCGATCGTGTGGTGGTTCGAGCCCAAGTCGGCGATGCTCCAGCCTTCGAGATCGAGCGCGTGGTTCGTGCGGTTGTGCACCTCGAACCACTCGCCGGCCGTGTCCGAAACGAAGGACGGGTCCTTCATGATCTCCGTGATGATCACGTCGCCGCGCTGCACCGCGCGTGCGGCCGTCAACGAACGCGCCGGAACTTGCACGCTCGAAGTCACCGCGAATTTGTAGGGCGCGTTCTGCGCGGCGAAGCGCGGAAGCACGAACCACGCCTCGCAGGCGTGCTCTCCTTCGTAGTTGTGTTCCACGATCTCGGCGCCGCCGAACTCGTCGAGGTGCACCCATTGGCGCACGAGCGGTTGGCCGACCGGCTTCAGACACAACAGCGCCCATGCGCGCGGCTCGGCGCCGGCGAGCGTGAGCTTGAATCCCGACTGCGTCGGACTCGCGCCGAGTTCGAGCCGCAGGCACGGCGCGACACACGCCTCGTCCGCATCCTCGAGCCCTTGCGCGGTCGCGAAACCTGCCGACGCGGACAACACTCCCAACAACATCCCCACTGCGATCGCACGCATCGAATTCACTCCTTGACGGTTGACCATGAGCCCCGAACCTCGAAACTCCGCAGCGCTCACACCGCGCGCGGAGCCTCGAACGCGAGGCGCCCTCACGACTCTCATTCCTTTGGTGTGGTTGCAGCCCAAGCGAGAAAAACACGGACATGTTCAAGCTCCTACGACGCCTCGTGATCCTCCTGGTCGTGCTGCTCGTGCTCGCGATCGGAGCGCTCGTCTTCGCGGGCTCCGCGCTCGCGAAAGCCGTGGAGAGCGGCGCGAGCTACGCGCTCGGAGTTCCAGTCACGCTCGACTCCGCTGCGCCGTCGCCGCTGAGCGGCGCGCTGTCGCTGTCGGGCTTGGTGGTTTCCAATCCGCCCGGTTGCCGCGCAGCGGACTTCCTACGCATGCGCTCGGCGCGCACGCAAGTCGCGCTGTCGACGTTGCTGTCCGAGCGCGTCGAGATCCCGAGCCTCGTGTTCGAGGGCATCGAGATCGACCTGGAGCGCAATGCCCAAGGCACGAACTACGGCGCGATCCTCGAGGCGCTCGAGCGTTTTGAGAGCGACGCCGGCAAGGACGCTCAACCGTCGCGCAAGAAGCTGGTCGTGCGCGAACTCGTGCTGCGCGACGTGCGCGTCCGCGCGAACCTGACGCCGGAGCTCGGCGACGCGAGCGCCGTCGAACTGAAGCTGCCGGAGCTGAGCTTGCACGATCTCGGCGAAGTGACCGTCGCCGAGCTTGCGGCCCAGACCCTCGAGGCGTTGCTCGCCGCGACCGTCGACGCCGGCGGCAGCGCGCTTTCGAAGGACCTGCTGAAGGATCTCGACCGTTCGCTCGATCGACTCGGAAAGGACGTGCTCGACGGCGTGCGCGCGCGACTCGGCACGAGCCTGGAACGCGCCGGCGACGACGTGCGCAAAGCGGCCGACGGCCTCGGGCGGCAGTTGGAGAAGGTCTTCAAGTAATTCGCTCGCGCCGAGCTCGGCTGCGACGCGCCTACAATCGCCGCGACATGCGCAGCCTCGCGATTCTGTTCGTCATTCTCGTCGGCGTCGTCGCCGGCATCGCGTGGTGGACCTCGCGCGCACCGTCGAGCGCGACGCAAGGAGCTGTCGCCGCCGTGCAACCCGGCGCGCACGCGCCGTCGAGCGCCCGCGAAACACAACCCGCGCCGCGGACGCCGCCCACAGCTGCGCCCACGCTCAGCACGTCGCCTCCCGCACGCGAGGCGCCGCCGGAGCGCGCGCCCCCACGCATCGCCGAAGCGCAGGGCATCGAAGAGCGCGGGCCTGTCGCGTTGCCCGGTCCGGATTTTTCGTGGAAGTACGGCGCGCGCGCGCGCACGGAGCTCGCTGCGGAGCTGACCAAGCTCGAAGTCGAAGTGCAGCAACTTGCCGACGAACACATTCTCGAACGCTTTCGGCGCGAGCAATTCGTCGAGCACATCGTGGCGCCCGAAGACGCGCGCACGATCGAGCAGATCGTCGCTGCGCTGAACCCACAGGAGCTGCTGTTCCAGTCGCGCGTGATCGTCGATCCGAAACTCGCCGCTCGCGCGTCGTCCAAACCCCGCCCGAGCGCGGTGCGCATCGTCACCTTGCGCCGCGAAGAATTCGGCGACCTCTACGCGCTGAAGGACGAATGCGATTGGTTGCGGCGCTACTTGGCGCCGGGACGATGAGCACGAGTTGGCGTGCGGCGGCGCTCGACCTCGGATCGACGCGCATCAAGCTCGGTGCGCTGACCGACGCCGGAACTTCCGCGCTCGTCGACGAGGCGCCGTTCCCGATGCTCGAAGGTCACGCCGAGCGCTACGCGATCGACGCCGACGCATTGCTGCGCGCCGCGACGCGACTTTTGAAGCGCGTTCCCGCCGGTGTGCCGCTCGGCATCGCATCCCAACGCTCGAGCTTCGTCCTCTGGGAACGCGCAGGCGGCACGCAAGTCGGCGACGCACTCTCCTGGCGCGATCGCAGCGCGGCGCCATGGTGCGAGCGACACCGCTCCCTCGCGGCCGAGGTCGGTGAAGAGAGCGGTTTGCCGTTTTCGCCGCACTACGTCGGTCCGAAGCTCGCGCAGCGCTTTGAGGACGACGCGCGACTCGCCGAGCGAGGACGTGCGGGCGAGCTGTGCTTCGGCACGCTCGAGACGTTTCTCGCATGGCATTGGAGCGGCCGCGCGTTGCACGTCACGGATCCGACCATGGCAGCGCGAACCCTGCTCTTCGATCCCCTGACTGCCGCCTGGTCGCCGCGCGCGTTGCAACGCTTCGGCGTACCGCTCGCGCTGCTTCCGACCATCGTTCCGACGAGCGGGCGCGCTGCGGAGTTGGGCGGCGGCCGACGCTTGACGGCGTCGCTCGCCGATCAGGCGAGCGCCTTCCTCGCAACGGCGCGCGAGGGCGAGGTGCTCGTCAACATGGGCACAGGCACCTTCGTCATGTGCGCCGAGCCACGCGCGAAGCGCAGGCCCGGCTACCTCTGCGGTCCCGTGTTTTGGAGCGAGTCACAGCGGGTCTTTGCGCACGAAGGCACGATCAACGGCGGCGCGGCGACGCTAGCGCGCTTTGCTGACGTGGCGCGCTTCGCTGACACGGCGCTGCTCGCGCGCGCGGACGGCGACGCCGAGGTGTTCGCTTCGCCTGACGAGAGCGGGCTCGGAGCACCGCGCTGGCGTGCGGATGCCACGCTGCGTTTCTCGCGAGACGAAGCGCAACTCACGCGCGCCGCAGCCAAGCGTGCCTTTCTCGAAGGGCTCGCCTTTCGAGTGCGCGAAATCTGCGACGACATCGCGCCGCGCGACGCGTGTGTGCTCGTCACCGGCGGCGTCGCGCGCGAACCGTACATGGCAGCGTTGCTCGCCGCCGTGCTCGCGCCGCGCCGCGTCGAGTTGCTTGCGGAGGCGGAAAGCACGCTGCTCGGTGCGCTACGACTCGCCGCCGGCTTCGCGCCGTTCGCAGAGGTCGCACGCACGCGGATCGAGCCGCATCCCGGCAACGCGACGGCGCTCGCCGGCAGCTACGAACGCTGGCGCGCCTGGATGGCGACTCAGTGGCCGTGAGCGCCGCCGGCACCGTGCGCTATCGTTCGCGGCGTGACTGGATCCGTTGATGAGTTCAGTGTCTTCGCCGGTGAGGTCCATCACATTCGCGTGCCTTGGACTCTCCGGCATCTGTTGTTCAACAAGGACGAGTGCGACTACTCCTCGGCCGAAGATGTCGTGCGAGCCGGCGACGAGGCGTATCGCGTAACGGGTGCTACCTCCGAGTTCCTCTTCGTCTACGTGCGTCGGCACATGCTGCGCGGAGTGATCATCGATGTGTGCCGACTCGGCGATCCGAAGCGTACGGGGCGTTGGGACAACCTGAGCGCCCAGCGCGTAGTCGAAACCACGAACTTTGCTCACGCACCGATGGCCGCGCGCTTCGCCACGGATTGGCTGACGCACTTCCACGATCTCCTTCGCAAGCAGGACGGGATGAAGGAGCTTCGCGACAAGTCTCTCGCGCACTTCGATCTCGCGACGGCACTGACGAAGTCTCCACTGCCCGACACCAACATCGACGAGATCGACCTTGCCGTGCGCTACCTCGTCTATCTCACGAATGCGGTGAGCACGGCTCGCGACGGTCGCGACCTCGATCCGTCCTTCAGCGATCTGCATGGAGATCGAACCGTCGAAGACTCGTGGAAGCGCGACGCCGACAGGCTCGTCGAGCTGCTGGCTCGCGGGCTCAAGACTCCATGACCCCAGCGTTCAGCTGCTTGCGGTGATCGGTGCCGTTCGATGCTCTGCCGAATCAAGTTCGGCGAAGGCGACTCGGACCTGCTTCGACACGCAGCGCGCTACGCCGGACAGGCATCGAGTCACGCGAAGCACGAACGCCGGCGCGCCTGGATGGCGGATCAGTGGCCGTGAGCGCCGCCGGCACCGTGGGCGTGGCCGTGCTGCGTCTCTTCGGCGGTCGCTTCGCGCACGCCGCACACGGTGACTTCGAAGTGCAACGGTTGGCCGGCGAGCGGGTGATTCTCGTCGACGGTCAACTCCGTCTCACCGACTTCGAGCACCAACAGGGAACGCGGCCGGCCCTCGGCGTCCTTACCGGTGAAGCGCATGCCGACCTCGAGCTTGCGTTCGGGCGGAAAGGCCGTGCGGGGCAGCTTGTGGATCAGCTCCGGCTTCGGTTCGCCGTAGCCGTCGACCGCTGCCAGCGTCACGTCGACGAAGTCGTTCTTCTTCTTGCCGAGCAGCAGCGCCTCGAGCGCCGGCAGGATGTTGCCCGAGCCCTGCAGGAACGCCAACGGCTTGCCGCCCCTGCGGTTGGAGTCGAGCACGCGGCCCTGCTGGTCCTTGAGCGTGTAGTAGATGCCGACGATCTTGCCGTCGGCGACGATCTGATGATCCGAGGTCATGCGCGCTTTCCTTCGTTGAGGGCGAAGATCCTAACGTCGCGTGCGCGCTCGCCGCGCGGCGAATTGCGGGCAACTCACGTCGCCAGGAAGGCCGTCAAGGCACGCGCCATCAGCTCGGGATCGTCCGCGCCGCACAGTTCGCGCACGGAGTGCATCGAAAGTTGCGCGCAGCCGACGTCGAGCGTGCGCATCCCCAGACGCGCCGCGGTCACGGGACCGATCGTCGTCCCGCAGGCCAGGTTCGAGCGGTGGAAATATTTTTGCAGCGGCACGCCGGCGCGTTCGCAGGCCAGCTGAAAACGTGCCTCGCCTTCCGCGTCGGTGGCGTAGCGCATGTTGGTGTTGAGCTTGATCACCGGGCCGGCGTTGAGCGCGATCCAGTGCTCGGGCTCGTGCTTCTCGCGGTAGTTGGGGTGCGTGGCGTGCGCCATGTCGATCGAAGCGCAGAAGCTCGCAGCGATAGCGCGATGGAAATCCTCGCGGCCGCCGCCGTGCGCGCCGACCAAACGCTCGAGCACGTACTCGAGCAACGGACTCTGGGCGCCGCGGTGCGACGAGCTGCCGACCTCTTCGTGATCGAACAAGCACACGACCGCGATCGGCGCATCACCGCTCTCCGCCGCGCGCGAACCGAAGTGCAGCGCCTGAAGCGCGCTCCAGCTGGAGCACAAGTTGTCGAGGCGCGGCGCGCAGATCATCTCGCCGTCGAGACCCATGAAGGTCGACGGCACGACATCGTGGAGCATCGCGTCCCAACTGAGCACGTCGTCCGCGGCGCAACCGACTTCGTGCGCCAGGAATTTCTGCAGCGCGCGCTCATCGGGTCGACCGAGGCCCCACACCGGCGCGAGATGCGCCTGCGGATCGAGCACCAAGCCGCGCGCGTTGACCTCGCGGTCGAGATGGATCGCGAGCTGCGGAATGCGCAGCAAGGCGCCCTCGTGCTTGAACAGCTTCGCGTGCGCGGCGCCGTCCTTGCCGCGCACCATCACGCGGCCCGACATCGACAGGTCGCGATCGAGCCACGAATTCAGCAGCACCCCGCCGTAGACCTCGACACCGAGCTGGCGGAAGCCCGCCGCGCCGGTGTTCGGCCGTGCCTTGACGCGCAAGTT
>CAYHRR010000080.1:0-10143 GCA_964358875.1 uncultured Planctomycetaceae bacterium
GTCGCTCCCCGGCGGCGTGCGCTTGGGCTCGATTTCGTCGAGCATCAGGTCCGACAGGTCCGCTTGCGTTCCTTCGATGCGACTCGACGCGACCGCTTCGCGTCTCATGTACGGCGCGATCAGCAGGTTGGGGTTCGGGAGAAAGAGTCCGAGGCCGGAGAGCTTGCTCAGCGCGGCATCGGCTTGCGAGAGCAGCACCACCATCTCCGCGTCGTAGGTGATCGCTGGCGGCAGCGGCGCCGGGATGAACGCCCAGTAGCCGGTCGTCGTCCTGATGGCGCGCCCGGCCTTGGTGGTCTTGAAGTCGCTGGGGTTCATGGATGCCTACCGGCCGTTCCGGCGTGGAATTCGGTCGCGCTTTGAAAGCACAGGGCGCGATTCTTTCAAAGGGTCCGGAGACGACCAAGGAATTTTCAAAGCCTGGGACGCGTCGCCGCACGTCGGTGAGGGGCGAACAATCTTGAACCGTTGAGATGCGCGCCGCGCACGACGCACCAACACCCCGCTCAGCGCGCCGACGCTGCGCCTCATGCTCTCGTCGGGTGAGGCGATCGAAGCGACTGGGCGGCAATCGTGCTGGTCGGTGACGCGCCAAGCGTGGGGGCCAAGCCGCGGCCGTCTTCTACAGCTTGATTGCGACACGCAAGGAGCGCGGCATCGATCCGAAGGTCTACTTGCACGACGCGATGCTGCGCTTGGCCGAGGGCGAAGATCCCAAGCACCTCACGCCGCGCGAGTGGCAGGCGCGCTTCGCCGCCGAAGTGCATGCGCGTCGCGATCAAGTACTGGCTCAGATCACCGGGCGACTCGGCGCGCAGTAGAGACTTCGATCTAAACGTCTGCGACCCGCGCGCTCTGCGGGCTTCGCGTGACGGCTACCAGTAGGCGCAGGCGCGCGCCGGTGCGGCTCTTCATGAAGCCGTGGCGGACGACGCCAGCGTGTCGTTGACCCGACTGCGACGGGCAGTCAGCGAAGGGACACGGACGGCGGGACGGGCACATGACCGCGAGCGTGATCGACGTTGCGCGATCCGGAGGACCGAAGCTGCGCACCGGAAGCGATCAGGGTCGAATCGGGCGCAAGCAGTGCGTGCGTCACGGATTGGACTTCGCCCGACGATAGTTGAGAGAGCATCGACCCGCCCGCCGAGATGCGGTGATTAGGCCTCGCAATCACCGCGTTTGTTGCGGCGATTACCCTTGCGAGCGCAGCGATGCCCTGCCACTATCACCGCAGGTCATGCGGCGATTCACCTACATCCACCAGCGCCCGGCCTGGCCCGAGCTCACCTGGGACGCCGAAACCATCGCTCCCACGCTCGCGGCGGTCCGCCACAAGCAGGGCCGCCTGCTCGGGATGATGGACGCGCTCGGCTTCGAGTCGCGCAGCGAAGCCAACCTCGCCGCGCTGACCATCGAAGTCGTGAAGTCGTCCGCCATCGAGGGCGAGACCCTCAACCCCGACGAAGTGCGCTCCTCGATCGCGCGCAGGCTCGGCCTCGACGTCGCCGGGCTTCCAAAAGCCGGGCGCGACGTCGAAGGCATCGTCGAGATCATGCTCGATGCAACCGGGCACTTCGAAGCGAAGCTCACGAAGACGCGGCTGTTCGGTTGGCACGCCGCGCTCTTCCCCACCGGACGCAACGGCATCGGACGCATCACGGTCGGCGCTTGGCGCACCAAGGACGGCGACCCCATGCAGGTCGTTTCGGGACCGATGGGCAAGGAGACGGTCCACTTCGAGGCGCCGAACTCGGAGCGACTCGAGGCGGAGATGGCGAAGTTCCTCTCGTGGTTCAACGCGGCGGCGGCAATGGACCCCGTGCTGAAGGCCGGGCTCGCGCACATGTGGTTCGTCACCATCCACCCCTTCGACGACGGCAACGGCCGCATCGCTCGCGCGATCGCGGAGATGGCGCTCGCACGCGCCGACGGAACGAAGGAGCGCTTCTACAGCATGTCGGCCCAGATCGCCGTCGAACGCAAGCGGTACTACATGGAGTTGGAGACCGCGCAGCGTGGCGACTTGGACGTCACAGGCTGGATGCAATGGTTCCTCACGTGCCTCGATCGAGCGCTCGATGGCGCTGACGGTGCGATCGAGGCGGTGCTCAACAAGGCGCGACTGTGGCAGGCGATCAACCGGCGTCCGGTGAACGAGCGCCAGCGACTCGTGCTCAACCGCATGCTGCAGGACTTCGAGGGTTTACTCACCTCTTCGAAGTACGCGACGCTCGCCAAGTGCTCGACGGACACGGCGCTACGCGACATCCAGGATCTCGTGGCACGCAACATCTTGGTTCGAAACGAAGGGCGCGGTCGCAGCACGAGCTATCGACTCGGTGCGCCGGAAGGCGTGCGCGACGAGGCTTAGCGGTGGCGCAGCGCCGCCGCGTGACCGCAGCCAGCTCAACGCCCCAATTGCCGGTGCTGTCCCCCCGGGACGATGAGGTTAGATGCGTCGCCGGCGGCTGAACTCGTGCTCGTCACAGCAATGAGTGCTTGAGCGCCTACGCTGCACGGAAGTCGGCCGAGTCCTACCCGCGACGCGTTCTCGTCCTGACCCTGGCCGGTTCGATCTCGCGGCAGCAGCAGGAAGTAATCGAGGCAGCCGGCACGCGCGTCTTGCTCACGCCGTACCGCGCACCGAACGGCAACGCGCACGCCGAGCACTTCGTGCGCTCGATCAAGCAGGAGTGCCTCGACCGAACGATCCTCTTCGGCGAGGCGCACCTGCAGCGCGGGCTGAGTGAGTACATCGCGCACTACCACGCCGAGCGCAACCACCAGGGCCTGAGTAACGAGCTGATCGATGGTGGCAATCTCCGCGACGCGGGCAGCGTCGAATGCGACGAGCGCCTGGGCGGACTGTTGAAGTACTACCGCCGCGCGGCGTGATCGCGGCTGAGTTGATGTCGCGTTCCGGGCCCGAACTTTGTCAGCGAGCCGAAGGCACGCGCTCACGGCGTCGGTGCATGATCCCCACGACACCCGCAACGCCCCCGCCCGAATTTTCGGACACTACGCGCGCGCGGTCCACGTCCGGTTACGCACTGTGGCCAGAGACTTTGGGCAGTACGACGCCTCGCGGGCGACGGACCCGATGAACCACACTCGGCACGTCTGGCGCGTCGAGACCTACGTTCTCCGCGCGGTGTGGAAATTGTTCCGGTCACCGTTCACCGCGAGGTTTCGATGCGTACCCGTCTATCTCTTGGCTTGGCGTTCGCGATGTCGCTTGCGGCTCTTTGCAGCGCAACACCGCAGGCACCGCTTATCTCTCCGCTTCACCCGTTGCCGGGCGACGCACTGGTCGGCTTGGCGAGCGGTGATCAGCAGACGCCGTCGATCGCACGCGGCGCGAACCAGTCCTTCGTGGTCTGGGCCGACCGCCGCGGGTCGCTCTTCAGCAACTCGGGAAGCGCAGAGTCGGGCCTGGACATCGTCGGTGTACGCCTCGACAGCACCGGGCAGCGCATCGAGACCGTGCCGATCGCACTGAGCATCGCGCCGGGCGCCGACACTTCGCCGCAGGTAGCGTGGAACGGCCAGAGCTGGTTGGTGGCGTGGAAGTCGCAGGCGCCGCTCGCCTCGATCTACTCGAGCGCCGTCGTCGGCGTGCGTGTATCGGGCGCGGGGCAAGTGCTCGACGCCTCGCCGCTGACGATCCTCGCCTATCCGGGATCGGAAATCGGTTCGATGGTCCTGGGGAGCGACGGCAACAACTGGGTCGTCGCAGCGCAGGGCACGTCGGGCGGATCGGCAAATCTGCGCGTCGCACGAGTTTCGCCGCAAGGCATCGTGCTCGACACGAACCCTGTGACGCTGTTGCCCGAGGGGCAGCTCGGCATGTGGCAGCTCGCCTACGCGCAGGGATCGTTCCTGCTCGTTTGGTCGAGCTACTTCAGCGCGACGAACGACGACATCGTCGGCCGCAGGTTCGATTCGTCCCTGGCCTGGCAAGACGCGGCGCCATTCGTCATCGGCCGAACGCCATCCGACGACCGAGGTGCGCGCGTGGGTTCGAGCGGGACGCAATTCTGCGTCGCCTGGCAGCGCGTGCTGACGTCGGTGTGGACCGACGTGAACTGCGCGCGCGTGACCCCGAGCGGGCAAGTGCTCGACGCGACGCCGATCACGCTCAACGACCTGTTCGCCTATGGCGCCGGCCCCAGCGCGGCGCCGGCCTGGGACGGCGTCAACTGGTTTGCGGAGTGGAACGACTTCGGACCTCGCATGGCGAGGATCTCGGGCGCCGGCGCAGTGCTCGACTACAACGGGTTCCTCGTCGACTCTGCCTCGAATAGCACGCTGGTCGCGCCGCAGATGGCCGGCTCGCCGGCAGGCGGTGTGCAGCTCGCGTGGAGCGACGCTCGGTCCGGCAGCTACGAAGGGCTCGACGTCTACACGTCGCGCGTCGTCGACGCGACCAACGTCGGCGCGCAAGTCGGCATATCGAGCGGCGCGAGCGCGCAGGTCACGCCCGATCTCGCCCGCGGAGCGACCAACTCCTTGCTCGTCTTCCGCAGCGAGACCTCAGGCGCGCGCCGCATCCTCGCCACGCGGCTCGACGACAACGGCTTGGCACTCGACGCGGAACCGATCGAGATCGCGAGCGGTTTGCAGGATTCGCAGCCGGCGGTTTCTTGGGACGGCAGCGTGTACTTGATCGCTTGGGAGTCCGGCTCCAACGCCGCGATCCACGCGCGGCGCATGGCGAGCGACGGCGCGCTCCTCGACGCTGGGCCGATCGTGGTCGGCACCGGCACCAGTCCCGAAGTGTCGGGACTGAACGGCGAGTTCCTGGTCGTCTACACGCGCGCCGTCGCGTATCCGCTCCAGCAGTACACCAACCTCGTGCGCGTGCGCGGCTCCGATGGAGCCGTGCTCGGAGCGCCCGCGCTGATCAACAGCACCTACGCGGTCAACCCCGACGTGTGCGTGCTCGGCAACCGCTGGTTCGTCGTGTGGCAGCGCAACTACTCGAGCAGCGACACGCACTGCGACGTCCAAGGCGCCTTCGTCGAAGCCAACGGTGTGCCGAGCGCAACCGTCTTCGTCGCCGGCTCGTTCAACAACTACAACCACTCGGTCAGCGTCGCTTCGTCGGGCAACGAAGCGCTGATCGCCTGGGTGTTCGGCACGCAGTCGAATGCGACGCGCCACATCCATACACGCCGCATCCGCGGCGATGGAGCGTTCCTCGACGCAGGTGCGGTGACCTTGTTGCCGACGGTAGCGGGCGAGCAATTCGCTCCGCGCGCTGCGTGGAATGGCGCGGACTACGTCGTGGCGTTCCAGGATCTGCGGGCGAGCACGTCGATGCTCGACCAACCCAGCGACCTGTACGGCGCACGCATCACTCAGGGCGGCACGCTGCGCGATCCGAGCGGATTCGTGCTCGAAGCGAGCGCCGCTTCCGAAGTCGGTGCGGCGCTGGTCGGAACCGGCGTCGAGCGCGTCACGATGGCGAGTTCGCGCTTGGTCGCCGCGACGCCGTTCGGCTCGTATCGACTCAGCACGCGGACGATCGATGGCGTCTGCCCGTCGCCGTACAGCTACTGCACGGCGAAAACGACGTCGCTGGGCACGCTGCCGACGATCGGAAGCGTCGGATCGACGAGCGTCGCCGGCGGCTCGTTCTCACTGACGGTCACTCAGGCGATCCCGAACACTAGCTCGCTCTACTTCTACGGCTCGGCGCCCGCGGCATTGCCGTTCAAGCAGGGCTGGTTGTGCTCGGCCTCGCCCTTGGTCCGCGCTCCGCTGGTGCAAGCGAGCGGTTCGGGTAGCGCCGTGGCACCCGTATCGCTCTCGCCCGCGCTGATCGGCCAGACGCGCCACTTCCAATGGTGGATGCGCGACCCCGCCAACCCCGACGGCACCGGAACGTCGCTCTCGAACGCCTTGTCGGTCACCTTCTGTCCCTGACATGGGCGGACCGGCCAAGCGCCGTTGAGCATTTTCTCCTGATCCGAGTTGTCCGAGGCCTGCTGCTATTGCGGGCGGTCGGCATCGTGTGTTGTTCCTGTCGTCCTTGCCGAGATGCCCGGACAGCGCAGTTGTGAAATAGGCGGAGAGATACCGCCGGGCGAAGGTATTTGAACCCTCGACCCCCGCCCTGACCGCCACATCCTCCGCCCTCGCGTACATCGCCGCCGATGCAACCGAGCGATGCGTGAGCGCGCGCGCGACGACCAGCACCTCCCTCGCGCGCGCGTGCACGCGCCGACCGAACGTGTGGCGCAACTGGTGCAGTTGAGAGGGAGTCGACTTGGCCTTCATGTCGACCACCGGATCGAGGCGCGGAGCCGATTGCCGCCGTCCGCCTCACCACTCAAAAGGACCTCAGCCCCGAGCCCGCGACGGCAACCGCTCGGATCGCGTCGGGCGCGACCACAGTTGAGATAGCATTGCCCACCCCGCCGAGCGCAACCACCAGGGCCTCGCCAACGAGCTGATCTACGGCACCGATGTGCGCAACATCGGTCGCGTCGAATGCGACGAGCGGCTCGGCGGACTGTTGAAGTCCTGCCGCCGCGAGGCGTGATCGGGGCTGAGTTGATGTCGAGTTCCGGGCCCGAATCTTGTCCCGGTAGCCGAAGGCACGTACTCACGGACCAGGTTCGAGATCGCCGGTGATCCGAAAAAACGCCCCGGCCGAGTTCTCGGACACTACGGGGTCGCTTTTCAGAGTGCCGTCAACAGCAGTCATGCCGGTCGTGTCCAGGTGCGCCCTGACGAGCGCGCGAGTACGCTCCCACCCAGGAGCGGAACGCCGAATACCGTGCGCTACTGGTGGGTGAATCAGAACCAGACCTACCGCCATGAAGTTGGCGGGGGCTACCTCTGGTCGCCGAAACGTCGCGCGGACGACACGCGCAATCCGTACTACGAATTCATGCGCGAGGTCGCGCCCGGCGATCTGGTCTTCTCCTTCGCCGACACGTTCATCCGAGCGTTCGGCGTCGCGCGCTCACACGCGTATGAGGCCCCGCAACCGAGCGAGTTCGGCGAGGCGGGAAGGAACTGGAACAAGATCGGCTGGCGCGTCGAGGTTGGATTCCACGAAGCCGCGACGCCCTTCAAACCAGTGGACTGGATCGAGCGCCTCCGACCGCTGCTCCCCGCCCGCTACTCCCCACTGCAATCGAACGGGCGGGGCATCCAGAGCGTCTATCTGACGGAACTGCCAGAGGTACTCGCACTGGCGCTCGCGGACCTGTTGGGCAACGAGGTCGGCGGTCTAGCTCGATCCTCGGTCGTCGCCGAGACGCCGATGCTCGACCGAACTCCTGAAGTCGTGCTTTGGGAGGAGCACTTGGAGTCGAACATCGAAGCCGACGCAGCGATCGGTGCGACGGAGAAGCAGCAGCTCGTCCTGGCTCGACGCGGACAGGGCTTGTTCCGAAAGCGCGTGACGGAGGTTGAGTCGCGCTGCCGAGTCACCGGCGTGGATCGTCCCGAGCACCTGCGAGCGAGCCACTGCAAGCCCTGGCGTGACTGCACGAACGTCGAGCGCCTCGACGGGGCCAACGGGCTCATGCTGACGCCGTCGATCGACCACCTGTTCGATCGCGGGTTCGTCTCGTTCCACGAGGACGGATGGCTGCTGATCTCACCCGTCGCTCACCGGGTGTCGCTGAGCCGCATGGGAGTCGAGGTCGGTCGAGAATTCAACGTGGGCCGGTTCACCTCGCAGCAGGCCAAGTTCCTGGAGTTCCACCGCGACGCAGTGTTCCTTCGCTCCGCCGTCGCGCTCTAGCACCAGGAGGCTCCAACTGAGATGAGCAATGCCGAGACGCTTGCGCCCGGCACCTCGTTCGGCATGCTCGTCGCCGCCGTGGACGTCCAACCCTTTATTGCGCTGACCGACAAGGCGTGGTTCGACTACCTGTCGTCGATCTCCGAACACGGATGCGTCGACGAGGTCAACTTCTGGTCGCCGCGAGCGCGCCGCCCGATGAAGCACATGCGCCCTGGCGAGCCGGTGCTTTTCCGCTTGAAGAGCCCGTTGAACGCGATTGCGGGCTACGGGTTCTTCGCCCACTTCGGCGTATTCGAGCTCGACCTCGCATGGACAGCGTTCGGAATCAAGAACGGTGATCCCGACAGGAGCAGCTTCCTGCGACGCATCGGTGGATACCGCGCGATCGATCTGTCGGCGTCCGGTGCTCCACGAGACGCGCTTGGATGCACGCTTCTGCGCGACGCCGTGTTCTGGCCGCGCGAACGCTGGATGCCGTGGGGTGAAGCCCAGGGCTGGAAGCCGAACATCGTCCAGGGCAGGACCGAGACGGACCCCGCGAGAGCTTCGCTACTGCGCGCCGCGATCGCGCACGACCACGTCAGCGAACCCGAGGAGTTCTCGTCGCAGTTCGACGTGCTCGATGTCGACGAGCGCGAACTCGTGCTCGCTCAGTCGCGCAAACGTGAGGGGCAGGGCACGTTCCGGTCACGGCTACTCGACGTCTACGGTCGCCGATGCGCGATCACCGGGGAGCGGACTGAGCCGGTGCTCGACGCGGCCCACGTCCAGCCGTACCTAGGACCGCGCAGCAACCACATTCAGAACGGGATGCTTCTGAGCAAGGAGTTCCATGCGCTCTTCGACGCTCGGCTCGTAACGGTGACCCCCGATTTCAAAGTGCGCGTGTCGTCGAAGATTCGCGAGCGCTGGAGCAACGGCAAGCGCTTCTACGAGCGCGACGGCCAGCCGCTCGCTGTCGTACCGGACGCCGCTGCCGATCGACCTTGCGCTCGCGCGCTCCAGTGGCATAACGAGCGGATGTTGGCGTGAATCGGCGACGCAGGGAACGAAAGCGCCCATGCCGCACGCCGCGTATGCCTCCGCGCTCGCGTCAGGCTTGCGCCACGTCGCCGCGCACGCCGCGAGCCGCGCCGAACTGCCGCGTGCGCCGCATTGCGTCCTGCGAACCGGCGCCGCGCTCACTTCATCGCTGCGCGCCGCACTCTCGCGGCGAACCGCATCGAGCCAGTCGTCCTACTGCGCCGGAGTTGTCTCCAGCCGGTGTTCAGCGGCCAGGAACGCGGGCCCAACGGATCGTCATGAAGCGCTCGGGTTCGAGGTCGATGACCTGGAACTTGAAAAACTCGTCGCGTGAGCCGACCCCGTCGCGCCGCACGCGCACGAGGTAGACGTGGCCGACGACGGGTTCGACGTGCCGCAACCCATCGGGTGGGAGCGCGCGGAGAATGCGGTCGGCCTGGTCGTACGCGTGCACGTCACCGCCCGGGCCAACGTAGTGGAAGCGGGCGCCGTCGAAGAAGAGCGTGTGGAAGAGTGAGAGCGGGAACTCCACGCTGCGCTCGAGCGCCAGCGGCTGGGACGGCACGGAAACGCTGCCAAGGTCGAGCAACTCAACGCGCTCGCGCCGCACGAGCCCGACCGTGATGTGGCCCTTTTCGAAGACACCGAATGCGATCTGCGCGTCGAGCAGCACGACCTCGCCCTCGGCCACGCGGCCGCCCGCGCTCCCGTGGCGGAAGTCGAAGGACGATTGCAGGTCGTCCTGGGCGTAGAGCGTGACGATCGCGCTGCTGTCGCTCGGAAGTTCCTCGCCCTGAGGCTGCGCGAGCGGAACCAGGAGAAGTGGAAGGGGCAGCAGAAAGGCGGCAAATCGCATGGCGGGTTGTCCTCTCGATGGGCCAGAGAATCAGGTGTGCGCGCAGCCAGTGCACGACGCATGCCAGCGCAGCGAGGCGAAAGCGTGCGTGCTCGCTGGCGACCACGGCGACGCGCACCAGCGGGCTTCGGGCGACACGCGCGGCTCGTAGCGAGTTCTCGCTCGCCTCGCACAGTCTCGCCTAGCCCGTGTGCTTGCCCACGCCGCGCACGCTTCGCTCGGCCGTGCGCTCAGGCTCACCACGGATCTCGGTCCAGTACTCCTCGCGCACGTCCTCGTCGATCTCGACCGGCTCCGATCCGTACAAGCGATCACCGCCCTTGCGCTTCGGCCCCGTGATCCAGAAGTGCCTGCCGGTGCCGACCTCGATGTGGTTGTACTTGTAGCCCGGCGCGCGGAAGAAGGAGCGCCCCGCGTAGGTGAGCGTGCGACCGGTTCGGTTGATCGAGACGCGGCCGATTCGCGCGGGTCCCGAGAGGCCGTCGCCCTTGTCCTC
>CAYHRR010000080.1:10153-11032 GCA_964358875.1 uncultured Planctomycetaceae bacterium
TGCGCTTCGGCCCGGTGATCCAGAAGTGCCTGCCGGCGCCGACCTCGATGTGCGGACGGATGCTTGCTCCGCCGTGCGCACTTGCTGGTGCTTGCGTGGCTACCATGCGGGTGGCTCGCGGACGCCCTCCCTGGCTCGCGGCCAACCCGTGTCGAGAACCAAATCGCGTGTAGTCGCAGTCGCGTGCGTCGCCGTGCTTGCGCTTGTCTCGTGGCTCGCATGGCGCGGCACGACAAGCCCCCACGCAGTGACCGGGTCGTCGGTGCGCATCGACACCTCCGCTTCGCAAGCGCGCACGGTCAGCGCGGTTCCTGAGGCGACTAGCCCCGCGCTTCCTAGCGACCCAGCACTCGACTCTTCGACGCGCACGCCGATCGCTTCTGACGCCGCCGCGGACTGGATCGTTCGCGGTCGCGTGTTGAAGGCAGCTGGCACTCCGCATCCGCACGCGAAGATCGAGGCTGCACTGTTTGCCGGTAGCGAGGCCAAGGGCGATCCTGCCGTCCGGGTCGAGCTTGAGTGCGACGATGATGGGCGTTTCGCTTGGCCTCTTGCGCGCCCTGTGAGCGGAGTGACGATGCGCTTCCAGGGTGCGATGCCCCACCACGGCGGCTGGCCGGAGACCGTGCGAGCCGCGCGCGGTGATCCCGCGCCGCAGGACCTCGAGTTCTACGTCTACCCACTCGACCGCGTGATGAGCGGCCGTGTGACCAACCGCGCGTGCCAGCCGATCGTCGGAGCATGGGTGCGCCCCAACCGAGAGCGCGCAGATTGCGGTCCCGATGGCAACTATCGCGTCGAGGTCACTAGTGCGTTCGGCGAACTCAGTGTGACCGCTGGCGCACCCGGCTATGCGCCGGAGCGACGTGCAGTCGCCGT
>CAYHRR010000081.1:0-11007 GCA_964358875.1 uncultured Planctomycetaceae bacterium
ATCGAATGGTGCGGGTGGGCCTGCGCACCGTGGTGCTCGACGTGCCGCCGCAGGACGTGATCACGCGCGACAACGTCTCGGTCAAGGTCAACGCCGTCGTCTATTTCCGCGTCTTCGATCCGCGGCGCGCGGTCGTCGAGGTCGAGGACTTCGCCTATGCGACTTCGCAGCTCTCGCAGACGATGCTGCGCAGCGTGCTCGGCCAGCACGAGCTCGACGAGCTGCTCTCGCAGCGCGATCGCCTCAACGCGAAGTTGCAGCTCGACCTCGCGCGCGAAACCGATCCGTGGGGCGTCAAGATCGAGCGCGTCGAGGTCAAGCACATCGACTTGCCGCCCGAGATGCAGCGCGCGATGGCCAAGCAAGCCGAGGCCGAACGCGAGAAGCGCGCGAAGGTCATCCACGCGGAGGGTGAGCTGAAGGCCTCCGAACATCTCTCGATGGCAGCCGACGTGATGAGTCGCAACGACGTGACGCTGCAGCTGCGTTACCTGCAGACCCTGACCGAGATCGCCGTCGAGAAGAACTCGACGATCATCTTCCCGGTGCCGATCGACATGCTGAAGGGCATGTTCGGCAAGTAGCGAACTACGGAGCCAGGCTCCTCCGTCAACTATTCGCGCATCGAAACGAACAAGGCCCGCGCGCGGCGCGAATAGTTGACGGAAGAGCCTGGCTCCGTATTACGGCGCGAGGGTGAATTCCAAGGCGTCGGACAAGTTCGTGTTCTTCGGCGCGCCCGGGTCGCGGAACCAGGCTTGCGCGTCGACCACAAGTCCCGCCGTCATAGGTTGGCCGAGCGCTGCGGGGTGCGTTGCGCGGAACGTGTTGAAGTCGAAGTCGAGGCTGCCGTCGCACACGTTCAGCGTTCCGCCCGAGCTGCGCAATCCGGTGCGTTCTACCGGCGCCTTCACGCACATGAAGCTCGAGCTCGTCGCGTACCACGGCACGGCGACGCGTCCGCCGACTCCGTAGAACAGGATGCCGTTCGACTGCCCCGGCACGTCCGAGGCTTCGATCGCGAAGCCGCTGCTCGCGCTCGCGCTCGGCGTACCGGTGCCGCTGATCGACGGAACGCAGCCGATCTGCGTCGTGCCGGCGGTGCAGTACGTCGTGGTGGCGCCGACGCACAAATTCAGCACGAAGTGCGCGCTGCTCGCGCCGTTCGTCGCGCCCGGCGTCGTGCAACTCATCGTCACTTCGCCGGCCGCGTCCATCGACGGCCATGAATCGAAAAAGCCGATCGTGCCTCCGATCGGCGTCGCGTCGCCCGCGCCGGCGAGCACCTCCTGCGTTCCGTTGGCGCGGCTGAGCACGATGCACTCGCGCGCCGCGTCGCACCACGCGACGAGATCGCCGTTGTCCGCGAGCGGCGATTGCGGGCTCGTCGAAATGCCGAGCACGTTGACGGGCATGCCTTCGACGATGTCGTACCAAGCGAGCGCCTTGCGCCACGTTCCCGGCTTGCCGACCATCCAGCCGCCGCCGTAGTTGCCGCCGCCGAGATCGACGTCGGTCATGAACGCGATCTGGTCGGCGTTGTTGAGGATCGGATTCCAGAAGTCGAGGTACACGCCGCCGATCGGCGTCGCGTCGCCCTGCTTCACGTACCACTGCGCAGCGCCGGCCGGCGTCTGGAACACGAAGCCCCAGTCGACGTTCGTCAGCGCGCCGAAAGCAACGTTGCCGGCGTCATTGATGTCGGGCGGACTGACCGGAATGGTCGTGCCGTCGACGAAGCCGAAGCTCATCAACCACAGCGACGCGTAGTTGCCGCCGCCCGGCGCAACATCGCCGTCCTGCGCGATCTTCGTGAGCACGCCGTTCGTCCAGCGCAGCACCTGCGTGTTCGCGGACGCCTGACCGTTGGCGAGGAACGCGACCGTGCCCGCGTCGTTGAGCGCGCCCGTGCCGAGCTCGAACAGCGTGCCGCCTGCAGGCGACGCATCGCCGAGCGCCGCGACCTTGACGATCGTCTGCGTCGCTGCGCGGTACAGGAACAAACCGCGCGTCGAGCTGCCGCCGAAGACGTCGGCCATGAAGAGCACGTCGCCGTTCGCATTGAGCGCCGGCGCGAAGGCTGTGCCCTGGAAAAAGCCGGTGAAGCGCCCGCCGATCGGCGACAGATCGCCGACCGCTGCGCCGGGCACGCCGCTGCCGCCGCCGCCGCCGCTGCCCTGCGCGATCGCATGCACGCCCGCCGCGTCCGCCCAGAACACGCCTTGATTGCGCGCCGAGCCGACGACATCCGCGATGAACGCGATGCGGCCGTTCGAAACCGTCGCGGAGTTCATGAACGCGTTCGGCGACAAGCTGGCGCCGCCGGCGAGTGCTTGGCCTTCCCAGGCGCGCGCGACTTCGCTGCACACGCTGGGCCCGACCAAGGTCTGGGGCCCGAAGTTCGTGGTCACGTGCGTGCCGCGCGGACTGTTGGCGTCGACGCGTACACGCGTGCCTTGCGCGAACACGGACGAACCGAGGAGGACGAAGGCTGTGACGATGGAGGCTGTCTTCATGTTGATTCCTGCGAGCGATGAACGGCGTTCCATTGGATGCGATGTCGGCGCGTGCGCAAGTCCCCGAAGAGCGCACAATGGCGCGCAACATGGACACACCCGTCCTGGTCAGTGCGTGCTTGCTCGGACGCGCGTGCCGCTACGACGGTAGGCACAACCGCGACAGCGCACTCGAGCGCGAACTCGACGAGAACAAAATGCGCGCTGTTCCGTTTTGTCCCGAGGAACACGGCGAACTCGGCACACCGCGGCCCGCGGCGTGGATCGAGGCGCACTCTGCAGCTGCCGTGCTCGACGGAGATGACCGCGTCGTCACGCACGACGGCCGCGACGTCACGCGCGAGTTCGTGCGCGGAGCCGAGGGCGCGCTCGCTCAATGCAAATTGCACGGCATCACGCTGGCGCTGCTCAAGGAGCGCTCGCCGTCCTGCGGCTCGTGCAACACGCACGTCGCGGGAGCGCTGGTCGACGGTCCGGGCGTGACGACCGAGTTGTTGCGCCGCCACGGCATCGAAGTGCGCGGCGTCGAAGGCCGAAGGAACTGAACGCAGTAGGCACTGAAGGCCGTAGGCACGGAACGCCGGCGCGAACAGCTACTGCGCGCGCGGCTTGCCGGCGACGACGACTTGGAACGACAGGATGCGCAGCACGCGCGTCGCACAGATCCGGCGATCGAGCGCGATCATGCGGCGCACGATCCAGGCGTTGCCGGGGATCCAGCGCAACAGGCCCAAATGGTCGGGAAAGCCGGCAAAAACGTAGGCGAGCACGCCGTAGCGGCCTGCGTGCGTCAACTCGAAGCCCGCCTTCTCCATCAAGGCGACGAGCTCGTTCTTGGTGAAGCCGCGATCGTCGGGATGGAAGTGCGGGCTCAGGCGGTACATCGCCGCGCGCGCCCAGCGGATGGCGAAATTGTCGTTGCACGGCTCGCTCATGATCAACACGCCGTCGGGCGCGAGCGCGCGCCGACAGTTCGACAGGAAGCGCACGTGATCGCGCGTGTGGTGCAAGCTGCCTTTGCAGAAGATCGCGTCGAAGGCACCGCTCTTGAACGGCAAGCGCTCCGCGTCGGCGGTCACGAGGCGCGCGCCGGGAACGTACTGCTCGCTGACCAGCAACATCGCGTGGCTGATGTCGAGGCCGACCGCACCGGGACGAATGCGCTCGAGCTCGGCCAGGAAGAAGCCCGTGCCGCAACCGAGGTCGAGCACGTGCTGCGAGCGCTGCGGCAACAAGCGCAACATCTCGGCGTGCCAATCCTCCTGGAACAGGCGCGAGAACTCGAAGCTGTAGCGGTACGCGTAGCGCGGCGCGAGCGCCTTGTGCATCTCGATCTGGGCTTGCGCGTTGCTCGCGGACATTGCTGAAGCGGGTGCTCGTGAAGCGTGATTCCGGCACGGCCTACGTGAGCCGCGACGAGGGGCGCGGAAGACTACCCCACGCCCGCGCTACTTGCGGCGCGCAAGTCCCATCGCGAGGTGGCCTACGAGTCCGAACAGCAGCGTGTCGAACAACTGCACGGCGTGCACGCCGAGGCCGTTGGCGAGCGCGACGTCCTTCGCGACACCGACCATGCCCAAGCCGAGCACCGCGCCGGTTTCCTGCGTGCCGATGCCGGCGAAGGAATTGATCGGCAAGAGGTTCATCAGCACGACCAAGCTCGAACCGAAGGTCGCTTGGAGGAAATCGACGCCCGGCGGAAGCCCGAGGCCCATCGAGAGCACGCCGTAGAACACGAAGATCAGCGCCCATACGGCCAGCGAAAGTCCGAACGCCGCCGGTCGCGCGCTGCCGTGACCGGCGAGGCGCAACGCGTCCTTCAAGCGCTCGCCGCCGCCGGCGAGCTTCGCACCGATGCGCGTGCGGTCGAGGCGCAGCGTGCGCAACGTTCTTTGGAACGGCGCGACGAGCAAATCGCCGCGCGCCGCGAGCGCCAGGAACGCGAGCGCCGACGCGGCGAGCCCGAGGCCGGTCGCCACGCCGATCCAGGCCGGGAAGCGCCAGTTGTCGGTCGTCGACACGTACAAGGTTGCTGCGGCGAGAAAGGTCGACATCGCGGCGAGATCGAACAAGCGCGACACGATGAGCGACGCGATGCTCTCGGCAGCGTCGATGCCGCACGTGGCCTTCAAATACAGGGGCAGCGTCGCCTCGCCGGTCTTCGCCGGCAGAACGTAAACCGCCAGGTTGTGCGCCGAGGTCACGCACAAAAGCGCTGCGCGTCGCGGCCGTTGCTCGACGGGCAACAGCACCCGGAAACGCTCTGCGCGTGCGATGTAGATCAAGGCGTGCAAGCCGAGCGCGCCGAGAAACGTCCACGGCCAGATGCTCGTGAGCTTGCCCCACATGTCGGTCCAATCGATGTTCCCCCACCGTGCGAGGGCGGCGAACAGCGCGAGACCGACGAGCGTCGAGAGCACGAAACGCAGCGGGAAACGCCGCGCCGGCCGCGATGCGTCAGCGCTCGTCACGATGCGCTCTTCGCGCCACGCTGCCCGCGCAGCGGCGCCTGCGGGCCGCGCGCTGCCGTTCGAACGCGGCGAGACGCTGCGCGCGCGATCCTCGGGTAGCGCACTTATTGGAACTTCTTGTGCGTGCCCGTCGTGTCCGCGGCGAGCCACTCGAGGATCTGGAACGAACCGCCGACCGCGATCGTGTTGATGATCACGCCACGGCGCGCGTTCCATTGCTTGACGCGCGCGCGGATCTCGTATTGGTCGGTGACTTCGCCGGCCGACGGCTCGCCGTCGGACAACAGGTAGATCGTGTCGACGTCCGGGTCCGCGAAGGCCTCCTTCAAGGCGTCGTACAAGTTCGTGCCGCCGCCCTCGACCATCGCTGCGACGTGCTTCTTCGCTTCGTCCTTCGTCGACTTGCCGTACTGCGCGACGCCGCCCGGCAGCCACTTCGTCACGCCGCCCGAGAAGCTGATGATGTTGAACAAGCTTTCCGGTTCGAGGATGTCGATGCACTTGGCGAGCTCCTCCTTGGCGACCTGGATGCGCGGCTTGCCTTGGCGTCCGACGTATTCCGAGCGCGTGAGCTCGGCCATCGATCCCGACACGTCGATGATGAAGATCACACGGTGCGAGACGATGCGGATGCCGAAGAACGTCGCGCTTTTCGTGGTCTGCTTGAGGCGCCGCATTTCCTCGGCTTCCTGCACCTTCGACAACTCCGACAGCGTGATCGGCGTGAAGGTCGCGCCTTCGCGCTCCCACCACTGCTTCCACGAAGTCACCGACAAGCGGAACGGCTTGCCGGTCAAGCGCCACAACGCGTCGGCGAAGCGCGTCATCATCAGCCCGGTCTCCTTCTCCATGCGCGCGACGATTGCGCCGATCGCTTCGAGCGTGCGCGTCGCCTCGAGCCCGCCGAGCGCCGCGTTGCGCGTCGACCAGTCGTCGGATTCGAGCGCCTTGGCGAGCAGCGGCACGTACTTCTTGTCGCCGGTCTTGCCGATCGTCAGCAACGCCGCGTTGCGCACTTCCTGACGCGCATTCGCGGTCAGCCCTTCGAGTTTCTGCAGCCACGCCGCGTCGTTGGAGTGGATCACGCCGAGCGCGTCCATCGCCGCCGCGACCACGACTTGGTCCGCGCACTTTTCGACCACGCTCTCGAGTTCGGGCACGACGCTCGCGTCCTTGAGCGCGCCGAGCAACTCGATCGTCATCAACACCAAGTCGCGCTGATCGTTGTACTCGGGGTCGTTTTCCTTCGGCGGTGCCTTCTTCGTGCCGCCTTCGACTTCCTTGGCGAGCAGCTTGGCGAACTTGTCGTCGCGGTAGCCGCGCAGCGCGCGCAGCGCGAAACGCTGCTCGAAGGCCTTGCCCTTGCCGACCAGCTTGACCAACTTCTTGTCGGTCGCATCGTCGCGCAGCACGGCGAGTTGTTCGGCGATCGCGGCGCGCGTTTCCTCGGGCAGCATCCCGGGATTGCTGCGGCCGTCTTCGAGGAAGCGCGGCGCGACCTTGACGCCCAACTGCGCGGCCATGATGCGCGCGGCCTCGCCGCGATTCGATCCGCGCTCCTGCGCGTCGTCGTACATCTGCTGCGCGAGATCGAGCAGGCCCTTGTCCTTGCGCTTTTCCAGTTCGAGCAGAGCCAGCCTGCGAATGCCCCATTTCTCGAGCTCGTCGGGCGTGCCCTTTTCCTGGGCGCGCGCGTACTCGTACAGCTTGACCGCCGGCAGTCCTGCGGCGAGCTGCTCGAAAGCGAGCTCCGAAATCGTCCGCACCGCGTTGACCTTCTTCTGCGCTTCGACCGGATCGTCCTTCTTCTTGGGCTTGTCCTTTTTCTTGTCGGGCTTCGCACCGGGATCGGGCTCGGAGGCCTTGAAGACCTTCTCGAAGAACTCGAGGTCCTCCTTCGTCGCCAAGCGCACGAGCTTCTCCATGGCGCGTTCGCGGATGTCGTCCTCGGCGGCGGAGTCGACGATCGTCTTGAGGAAGTGCTTGCCCATGTGACTGCATGTGCCGAGCGTGTCGAGCGCCATCGCGCGCAACTCGGGTTCGGCGCCGGCGGTCGCGACGTCGGTCAAGCGTTGCAGCGCGGGCTGCTCGGCGTCGGGCACGTTGTCGAATTGGCCGAGCACCTTGACGATCTCGCGGCGCATGTAGATCGAGCCCATCGTGTTGTCGTAGAGATCGAGCAACGCGGTCAGGGCCTCGCGCGTGCGCAGCGCGCCGAGTTGCTGCACCAACTTCGGATCGGCGTCGTCCTTGTCCTTCTTCAACTGCGCGACCAGCGTGGCGATGTCTTCGCGCAGCGGCAGCGCGGAACCGGCCAGGAACGCGAGCGGAACGAGCAGCGCGAGACACGTGAATCCGACACGGAGCTTCATAGGGTCGACTCCCGGCGCGAAACGAGGAACGGAACGTCACCGGCGGCGGCGACCGGCCGGCAACCCTAGGTGGGCTGCGCGGCTGCGCTACGTTCGGCTGCGTTCGCGATGCGTTGAAACTAGAGGCGCGATTTCTTCTCGATCAAGTCGGCGAGCAGGCCGACGGTGAGCACCTGCACGCAGGCCACGAAGAGCAGCGTGGTCTTGTCGCCGAGGTTGGGCGTTTCCTGCAGGAAAAGGTCGTAGTAGAGCGACCCGCACAGGCACACGAACAGGCCGAAGGCGATCGGATAGAAGACCTTCAGCGGGTTGAAATACAGCACGGTGCGGAAGATCAACGCCGTGAAGGCCAGCGTGTCGCGGATCGGCCGGATCTTCGAGCTGCCGTAGCGCTTGGCGTAGTTGACCGAGACGTATTCGACGCGGTGGCCGTTGGTCAGCGAGGCGAGCGTGATCGTCGTCGTGAAGCTGAAGCCTTGCGGCAAGATCGGCCGGTACTGCATCACGAGTTCGCGCCGGAACGCGCGCAGGCCCGAGTTCAAGTCGGGGATGTCGGTGCCCGCCAAGAACGACGCGAGGTGCTTCAAGAACAGCTTCGCCGGTTTGCGCACGAGCGGAATGTTGACGTCGTCGCCGGTGCGCGAGCCGACGGCCATCTCCGCGCCGTCGTCGATGCAGGCGACGAGTTCGCGGATCTTGTCCTCGGGATAGGTGCCGTCGGCGTCGGTGATCACCACGACTTCGGTGTGCGCGTGCGTGAAGCCGGTCTTGAGCGCCGCGCCGTAGCCTTGGTTCACGCGGTGCGTGATCACGCGCAAGTTGGGGATCTGCGCCGCACAACCGGCGAGCACTTCGGAGGTCGCGTCCTGCGAGCCGTCGTTGACCGCAATCACGAACAGCGGCGCGCCGAGATCGAGCTTCGACAAACGCTCCATCACGCCCGCGACGCCGCGTTCTTCGTTGTAGACCGGCACCACGATCGTCACGCCGTGGGCGCTCAGGCGTTCGCGCTGCACGCCGGTTTCCCAGGGCAACACGAGCCTCGGGGGAGTGGCTCCGACTTCGCTCGTGGGCTGGGAGCCCCGCGTCCGCTGCGGCGTTTCGATGACTTTGGATCTCCGGTTGGGGCGGCCCGTGGCGCGCGGCGGATGATAGCCGCCGACACCGCGCGAGTCAGTCCCGGCGCAGGGCGAGCGCTGGAGTTCGTGGTCGCAGCAGCACCCGTTGCGCGGCGCCGCCGGTCGCTTTCCCGCGGCTGGAGCTGCACGCACGGTCGGCACTCACGTCTCGGAGGAAGCCGGTCGATCGCAACGCTCACAACGGTTTCCACCCTCCACAAAAACGGAGTTCCCATGCTCAGCTCGTCGCAATTCCCGATCGCGCGCGCACCGCGCGCACCGCGCACGCAGCGCCGCCGCACGCTGCGCGCCTTCACATTGATTGAAATCGTGATCGCCGTCGCCGTGCTCGCGCTGATCGTCGGCGTCGTCGCCATGCGCGCGGGCGGTTTGATCTCGAAGGGCAAGTCGACCAGCGTGTTGCAGCTCACCGACACGCTCAAGGTCGCCTGCGCCAGCTACCACGCCGACACGAACCAGTTCCCCTGGGAGTACTCGGGCTACGCCGCCACCGATCGCAAGCTCTCCGGCACGCAGACGATCGCGGGCTGGAGCGGTCCGTATCTCGAGAAGCCGCTGACCAACGGCTCGAATCCCTACGGCGGCACCGTGCACATGTACGCCTACGCCAACGTCAACGGCAACGACGGCTTCGACACCGATGCCGACGGCACGGTCGACGTGACGGCCAACGCCTGCACGCTGTGGTTCACCGGCGTTCCCGAGGCCGAGGCCAAGGCGATCGACGCCACGCTCGACAAGGGTCTCGGCGGCACGGCGAACACCGGCGGTCGCGTCGAGTGGAACACCTCGAACCAGTACATGTGGATTCTCGTCCACTTCTAAGTCGCCGCTAGCGGCTTCAGTTCGCGGGCCTGTCGAGCGCGTTCTCGCGCGGACAGGCCCGCAGTGTTTTGCGAGCCATGCCGGTGCAAGCGAGCGCCGCGATGTCCGCGCGCTCAACCCACGCGAACGGCGCGCGCACAGCCGCACGCAGCCGGCCGCGCACGACGGACACGCGGATGCGATGGCACGTGATCGAGTGACGCAAGGTCGCAAGCGACTCGCCGGCGTCGATCTCGAGCGCGTCCGGAAGCTCTGCCGCGAAGAGCTGCGCCGCAGTGCGACCGTCGCGCACGACCTCGATCGTCGGCAGTTGCCACATCCCGGCCATGCGCCCGCGCGCCGGGCGTTGTTCCAGCAGCACGCGCGCGCCGTTTTCGACAAGCACGGTGAGCAGTTCGACGTCGATGCTCGCAGGCCGTTGCTTCGCGCGCGGCAATTCGTGTTGCACGCCGCGCGCGAACGCTTCGCACATCATCGACACCGGACAGCGCGCGCAGGCCGGCTCGCGCGGCGTGCACAGCGTCGCGCCCAACTCCATCAAGGCTTGATTCCAGTCGCCGGCACCGCTCTCGCTCCCGACGAGTTCGCGCGCGATCTCCCAGGCCCACGCCGTTGTCGCGCCATAGTCGGCGTCGTGCGCAAACCAGCGCGAGAACACGCGCACCACATTGCCGTCGACGAGCGCTTCGGCCTGATCGAAAGCGATCGAGAGCACGGCGCCGGCCGTGTAGGGCCCGACGCCCGGCAGTTCGCGCACAGCGTCGGCGTCGCGCGGAAACTCGCCGGAGTAACGCTCGACGATCACCTTCGCCGCAGCGTGCAACGCGCGCGCGCGGCGGTAGTACCCGAGCCCGCTCCACTGCGCGAGCACGTCGGCCTCGTGCGCCGCCGCGAGCACTCGCACGTCGGAAAAGCGTGCCATGAAACGCCGCCAATAGTCGATGACCGTCTCGACGCGCGTCTGCTGCAACATCGCCTCGCTGATCCAAATCGCGTAAGCGTCCTTCGTCGCCCGCCAAGGCAAGTCGCGCTGCTCGCGCGCAAACCACGCGAGCAAGAGCTCGCGGCGTCGGTCGTCGCGCTTCGTGTTCATGCCACTCCGGCGCTCAGTCCGTTAGCGTCAAACGCTCGAGCTTGCGGTCGTAGACGAGCGGGATTCGATCCTCGGGCAAGTCGAACGAGTGATAGATCTCCTTCATCAGCCTGAATCCAATGCGATCGGGGTTGCCTGCAAGCGAGTCGAACTTGACTCGCAGTGGCTCAATGAAAGGCAACACGACTTCGTCGTTCATAGGGCGACGACGATCATGAAACGGATGCTGATAGCCAGTGGTTCCCGGCGGATAGTTCGGAATCGTCCAACCCTTGGAGTCAACGAGCGCCACGTCGAACAAGACCTCTCCCGAGTTCGACTGCGGCCTCGACGAGTACAGCTTCGCGGCCAAGCGGCAAACCGAGATCACGTACTCGACCAACAGAATCGGATCCATCTCGCGCCCGGCGAGTTCGCGTCCAACGTAGAGATTGGAGAGCGGTAGCACGGACTGGAGCAGCCCGTCCGCTCTGACTTCCGTGAAGTGCGTTTCACTCGCCTCGACGGCAACGCGCTGTTGAGGCTTGCGATGGAACTTCATCCATGCGTTCGCGAACGTCAGCCCATTGCGACGAGCACCGGACACCGTCG
>CAYHRR010000082.1:0-11001 GCA_964358875.1 uncultured Planctomycetaceae bacterium
GTCGAGGATTTCGAGCCCGACCGTGCCTTGGCCTTCGATGACGACCTCGTCGTCGAAGGGATGCACGAGCGTCATGTCGCGTTCGCGCGCGATCTCGACCGCGCGCTTTTGGCTCGCGTCCCAGTTCTCGCCGTGCAGCACGACCTCCGCGCCGTAGCCCTCGGTGCGCTGGACTTTGATCAACGCCGTCGCCTCCGGCATCACGATCGTGCAGCGCACGCCGGCGAGTTTCGCCGCGAGCGCGACGCCTTGGGCGTGATTGCCGGCCGACGCCGCCGCGAGGCCTTTCGCGCGCGCCGCAGCATCGAGCGAGAGCAGTTTGTTGAGCGCACCGCGCGCCTTGAACGAGCCTGTGCGCTGCAAATTCTCGAGCTTGAGGTGCACGTCGCCGTGCGCGCTGTCGCTGAGCGTGTACGAGTACACCGTCGGCGTGCGGCGCAGATGCGGCGCCAAGTTCTCGCGCGCAGCGCGTATGCGTTCGAGCGACTTCGGAAGATCGATGGCGGTCATGAGGACGCGGCATTCTATGCCCGCACTTGCGCGCTAGGCTCATGCGCTCCATGGTCCGACGCATCTTCATCGCACTTGCGCTCACGCTTTGCACGACCTGCGGCGGGCCGCCGCCCGCGGAGCACGTCGCGCAGCGCTCGGCGATCCTGATCACGCTCGACACGACGCGCGCCGACGCTTTCGACGCCTTCGGCGGCGCACACCACGTGACGCCGGTGCTCGACGGTTTGGCGGCGGAAAGCGTGTGCTATCGCTTCGCGCACAGCGTCGCGCCGCTCACCTTGCCGGCGCACACGTCGATGTTCACGGGTCTGTATCCGCCGCAGCACACCGTGCGTGGCAACGGGCCGGCGATGGTCCCCGAGGGACTGACCTTGCTCGCCGAGCGTGCCGCAGCAGCGGGTGCGCAAACGGCAGCGTTTATCGGCGGGCTTTCGCTCGACCGCGCCTACGGAATCGCGCGCGGCTTCGAGACCTGGACGCAGCCCAAGCAAGATCCGACGTGCACCAACGGCTTGGTCAGCTCGCGTCCGGCGAGCGCGGTCGTCGCCGATGCGCGCGCATGGTTCGCCAAGCGCGATCGTTCGCGACCGTTCTTCCTGTGGGTGCACGTGTTCGACGCGCACGCGCGCTACGAGCCGCCGCGCAGTTTTCTCGACCTCGCCGGCGGCGATCCGTACTTGGGTGAGATCGCGACCTACGACGCGGCGCTCGGGCTGTTGATCGCCGATCTGCGTCGCGAGAAGGTGCTCGACGAAGCGCTGCTCGTCGTCCTCGCCGATCACGGCGAAGCGCGCGGCGATCACGGCGAGGACACACACGGTTGCCAGACCTTCGAGTCGACGCTGCACATTCCCTTTTTCGTGCGCCATCCCGACGGCGCGCGCAAAGGTGAGCACACCGACGAGCCCGCGTGCAGCGTCGATGTCGCGCCGACCATGCTCGAGTGGTTGCGACTTCCGCCGCTTGCGGCCGGCGATTGCGACGGCGTGTCGCTGCTTCATCCCGTGCCCGAGGGACGCGGCTCGTACTTCGAGGCTTACTCGGGTTGGGCGCGCTTCGGTTGGAGTCCGCTCGTCGGTTGGGTCGACCGCGAGGCGAAGTTCGTGTACTCGACCAAGCCGCGCTTGTTCCGCTTGGTGGACGATCCGGGCGAGGAGCACGACGTGCTCGCGCAGGCGCCGCGCGAGGCCGAGCGCGGTCGCGAGCGAGTGCGCTGGATCTTCGAGCGCGGTCCGGCGAAGGCGATTCGGCCGCGCCTGGCCTCGATCTCGTCGGACGCGATCGCGGCGCTGGGCTACGGCGAAAACGGCGAATTCGAGCCGGAATACCCCGATCCGTTCACGGTCACCGATCTGCCGCCGCCCTTCGAATGTCTCGACGAGTACAACGAGTTCGCCGACGCGCAGAACCTGAACATCTTGGGCAAGCATGCCGAGGCCGCGAGCAAGCTCGAGCGCGTGATCGCCGCCAATCCGCGCTGCTTGGACGCGCTCGACGAGTGGGCGGCGTCGCTGATCGAGTTGAAGCAGTGGCAGCGCGCGGTCGAGGTGCTGCAGGACCGCGTCCGTCGACCGCCGGAGCGCACCTCGACGCATCAGAAGCTCGTGCGCTGCTACACGGAACTCGGCGACAAGGAGAAGACGCGCGAGCATGCGCTGCGCGTGCTCGACTTGTTGATCGAGGCCTCGGAGCGACGCAACGACAGCGTGCAGGCCGAGCATTTCCGCAAGCTGCGCGCCGACGGCCGCGCGAACGGCGCGGTGTCTCCGACAGATCGCTGAGCGGCCGCCGCGGTGCGCGCTCGCTCACGCGTGGCTCGTGAATCGAGCACTGCGCCGGCGGTTCGGCTCGGCTGCGATGGTTGGAGCGCGATCGAAGTCGGTCTCTAGGTGCGGCCATGTTCGCCGCGCGAATCGCCCTACCGCAGGCGCGTTTCGAACTAGCTGGTCTCGCCGACAGCTCCAGCGCGACGCCGCACGGTCAGCTGCGCAATGGCGCGCTTTGCCTGAAGGATCAGGATCTGCGCCAAGTCGTCGCACAGCACGTAGGCGAGCGGCACGACCCACAAGGTCAAGATCGTCGAGACCGAAAGACCGCCGGCGACGCAGGTCGCGAGCGCGCGGTAATCGATGCCGTCGCTCGCGGGCTCCTGCAGCGCCATCGGGATCAAGCCCATCACCGTCGTCAGCGCGGTCATCAACACCGGGCGGATGCGCAGCGCGCTGCCGTTGAGCACCGCATCGGTCCGTGACTGTCCGGCCACGCGCAGGCGCTGCACGCAGTCGATCAACACGATGCCGTTTTTCGCGACGACGCCGACCAGGATGATGATCCCGATGTAGCCGACCGAGTCCATCGCGGTGCCGGTCAGGTACAGCGTCCAGAACGCGCCGACGATCGCGTAGGGGACGGTGAACATCACCACGAACGGCATGAGCAGCGACTCGAACAGCACCGCCATCACGATGTACGAGAGCACCATCGCGAGCAGTAACGCCTTGAAGAGCTCTTGGAATTCCTGCTCTTGGCGCGTGCCGACGAGGTCCTCCTCGCCGATCGAATAGCCGCGCGGCAGGTCGAGCTGTTGCAGCGCGACGTAGCCCGCGTCCGACAGCTCCTTCTGGCGCAGCGTGTCGTCGACGCGCGCTTGCAGCGTGTAGGTCGTCTGCCCGCCGCGGCGTTGGATCGAGCGCGAGCCCTGCGCGAACTGGAAGTGCGAGAAGGTCGACAGCGGCACGGACGATTCGCCGTTCCAGATGTCGAGCTCCTTCAGCGTGTCGAGCCCCGCGACCTTCTCCGAGTCGTACTCGATGATCAGCGGAACCTCGCGACCTTCCTCTTGGTAGCGCGGCAGCATCCAACCGCGCAGCGCCCAGGCGATGTTTTGCAGCGCGGTTTGCGCGCTGACGCCGAGACCTTGCGCGACATCGTCGTCGAACACCACGCGCACTTGGCTCTGCGCTGCGCCCTCGGGCACGGAGACGCTCGACAGGCCGGGCACGCGTTCGAGGATGTCGATCGCGCGTTCGCCGATGCGCTCGAGCTCTTCCGAGCTCGGACCGACGAGTCGGAACGTGACCACGTTGCGGCTGCGCTCATCGGCCTCGCCTTCGTCGCTCCACAGGCGCACGCGGTGGCCTGGGCGCGCGACGAGCTCCTCGCGCACGCTGCGCTCGAGCGCGTCGTAGCGCTCGCGCGGCACGGCGTTGTCCCAATACAGCGTGATGCGACCGCTGCGCGTGTCGAAGCGATTGGCGATGTGGTCGAAGGCCCATGCGCTCTTGCGCGCGAGGAACCAACGCTCGTAGTGCTCCATCTCGCCCTCGGACTGGGCCAGCGTGAAGTTCTCCTCGAGATCGATCGCGACGTTGAGGCGCGACGTGTTGCCTTCTTGCCCGAAGGCCGCGACGTTCATGTGCGTTTGCGGCCACAGTTGACTGAGCAGCACGAGCCCGGCGAGACAGCTCGCGGCGAGGCGATGCTTCAACGTCCACTCGAGCACAGCGTGGTTGCTGGCGACGACGAACCCGAGCAGCGAGCGACCTTGCGAAACCAAGTGCGTCGGTCGCACGGGCGCTGCGTGACCTGCGCGCGCGTAGGCCGGCAGGACGACGGCGACGATCAGCAAAGCGAGCAGCGGCGCAGCGAGCTCGAGCGCCATGATCAGCGCGTCGTCCATGCCGAGCGAAGGTGACCAACCAAAAGCGCTCGGCAAGCGCTGCGCCAGCAACAAGGCGTGCGCGGCGCGCGCGACGCTCCAACCGATCAAGGCGAGCAGGCCGAGCGACAGAACAAGGCGGAAACGCAGCGCGAAACGCGCACAGGCGTCGACGCTCGGTGCTAGCGCGCGTGCACTCGCGTACAGGCCGAGGCGTACGGCACCGACCGACCACGCCAAGGCGCGCGCAGGCGCAGCAGCGAGCGGTTCGACCCACGCCGCGAGGCGCGCTGCGACGGGGCCGCGCTCGCCGACGACGCGTCCGGCGACGACCGGCAGGAACACCAAGGCCGCGACGAGGCTGAACATCATCGCCAAGCACAAGGGCGAGCCGAGCTCCGCGAACATGATGCGCAGCATCGGATTCTCGGTGATGAAGATCAGCGGCAGGAACACGACCACGGTGGTCAGTGTCGAGAGCACGACGGCCAGCGCGACTTCGCGCGTTCCGATCGAAGCAGCTTCGAGCGCGTTGCGTCCGCCGGCGCGCACGCGCGTGATGTTCTCGATGACGACGACCGCGTCGTCGACGAGCATGCCCATCGCCAGCGTGATGCCGGTCATGGTCAGCACGTTGAACGAGCCGCCGCTGAAGTGGATCCAGGCGATGGCGAGCAGCGCGGAGAAGGGAATCGCGAGCGCGGCCGCGATCATCGAGCGAATGCGCCCGAGGAACACGAGCAGCACGAGCACGGCGAGTCCGCCGCCCCAGTAGGAGGCTTCCTCGAGTTGACCGAGCGAGGTCTCGATGAACTGGCCTTGGTCGAACAGCACCAGGAACTTGAACTCGCCGCCCAAGCGCGGATCTTGCTCGAGCTCCTTCAGCGCCGCGCGCAAACGCGTGCAGGTCTCGACCACGTTCGATTGGCTGTCCTTTTGGATCTCGCCGTAGAACGCATAGCTGCCGTCGATCTTGAACAAGCGGTTGCGCACGCTCTTGACGGCTGCGACGTGACCGATGTCGCCGATCACCAAGCCGCCGCCGATCGGAAAGGCCTCGATTTCCTGGTGCGAACGGAAACGCATGTCGGAGCGCAGCAGCACGCGCCGGCCGCCGTCTTCGATCTCGCCCAAGGGCAGCGCGAAGTTGTCGGCCGACAAACGACCGATCAACGCGCCGATGTCGAGATTGGCGGCGCGCACCTTGTCCTCGTCGAGCAGGATGCGCAGCGAATCGTCGAGCACGCCCCAGATCTCGAGCTTGCCGACGCCGTCGACGCCTTCGATGCGCCGTTGCACGACGGTGTCGACCAGGAAGTCGGTGCGCGAGCTGTCGCCGGGATGCAGGATCGCGAAGAACATCGCCGGCATGTTCGATTCCGACCACGACCACACGCCGACTTCCTGCACCGACTTCGGCAGCTGCGGGCGCGCGCGTTCGACGCGGTCGCGCACCTCCGCCTTGGCCAACTCCATGTCGGTGTTGGCGTCGAAGTTGACCGAGACGAAGGCGAAGTCGTCGCTCGAGCTCGAGGTGATTTCCTCGATGCCCGACAGCGTGCGCAGTTGCTCTTCGAGCACGCGCGCGACCTTCTCCTCGTTCTCCTGCGCGCTCGCGCCGGGATGCGAGACCCACACTTGCAGACCGGGCTCGACGATGCCGTCGGGCATCATCTGCACCGGAATGCGCATGTAGCTGATGATCCCGACGACGAGCAGTGCGATGAACACCACCGCCAACGTCACCGGGCGGCGCACGAGCGCGTGGTAGAAGCCGTGGTAGCGGTCGTGCTCGAGATTCACGCGGGCTCCTCGTTCGTGGCGCGCTTTTCGAGCCACGCTTCGGATGCGGTGTAGAGCACGGGGATGACGATCAAGGTCAGCGCCGTCGAGACCGCGAGACCGGCGATCACCGTGATCGCCATCGGCGCGCGAATCTCCGCGCCCTGACCGGCGCCGAGCGAACCGATCCACGGCACGGCCTCGAGCCAGCCGGTCATCGGCAACAGGCCCATCACGCTCGCCGTCGCCGTCATCAAGATCGGACGCAAGCGCGTTTGCCCGGCTTCGAACACCGCTCCACGCAGACGCAATCCGCGCTCGCGATTTTGATTGATGCGGTCGACGAGCACGATCGCGTTGTTGACGACGATGCCGGCGAGCAGGATCAGGCCGATCAACACGACGATCGACACGGGTATGTCGAACCACAAGAGCACCCACACGACGCCGATCGCCGCGAGCGGCACCGTGACCAAGATCACTAGCGGCTGCGCGAGCGATTCGAACTGGCAGGCCATCACGACGTACACGAGGAACAGCGCGAGCAGCAGCGCGCCGCGCATGCTCGATTGCGCGGAGTCCATCTCGCGCTTCTGGCCGCCGAGCTCGACCGTGACGTCGTCGGGCACGTCGAGGTTCGCGAGCTTCGCTTCGATCTTGCCCGACAGGCCGCCGAGGTCGAGCCCGGTGCCCGCTGCCGTGACCACGACAGCGCGCGTGTTGCCGATGCGGCGCACTTCGGCCGGACCTTGCACGGGTTCGATCGTCGCCACGGCGTGCAACTCGACGGGATTGGCCGCGCCGGGATTGACGATCAAGTGCATCACGTTGTCGACGTTGGCCAGGATCAGCTCGTCGCCGCGCACGCGCACGTCGATCTTCTCCTCGCCGTCGGTGAAGCGCGTGCTCACGTTGCCGAGCACTTGATCGCGCACCAGATTCGACACCGCGGTCAAGTCGAGGCCGTACTGCAGCGTCTTGTCGCGGTCGAAGGTCACGCGCAATTCCGGATGGCCGGCGCCGACGCTGGTGCGCACGTCGGTGAGCTCGGGCATCTCGAGCAACAGGGCATGCACGCGCGCGCCGACTTCCTGCATCTTGGCGAGGTCGTGGCCGAGCACCTCGACGGTGATCGGCGCATCGAGCGCAAACGGCGTCGGGCGCGACACGTCGACCGATACGATCGAAGGATCGGCGGCGACGAGCGCGCGCACGCCGGCGACGATTTGCTCCTCGCGCCGCAGCACGCTCGGCTCCTGCGTCAAACGCACCGTCAGTCGCGCGGTGTGCTTGCCCTCGATGTCGCGGGTCAGCGCGTCCTTTTCGACGCCGACGGTCAGCGCGGTGATCGCGACGCCGTCGATCGAGCGCACGCGCGCATCGATCGCGCCGAGCACGCGCTCGGTGGTCTCGAGCGGCGTTCCCACCGGCAGTCCGACGTGCACGGTGAATTCGCCTTGATGGATTTCGGGCAGGAGCTCGACGCCCAATTTGCGCCCGGCGTAGAGCGACCAGACGAGCAACGCCGTCGTCGACAGCACCACGAGCCACGGTTGCGCCATCGCGCCCTTGAGCACGCGGCGATAACCCGCGTCACAGCCGCGCCAAAGGAAATCGAAGACCACGGCGAGCGGACGCAGCAGCAGTCCGCACAGCTTGAACAAAAGCCCGAGGACCAGCGCGACGAGCGCGACCGTCAGCGTGAACAGGGCCAGCGCCGAGCGTCCGAGCACGAGCAACACGCTGGGCACAATCGTGAGCCACGTGAAGCGGAAACCGATCAGCGGCGACTTCAATCCGAGCCACGGCGCGCGGAACGTGCCGATGTTCTCGCTGAAGCCGCCCGCGAGCCACGCGCGCGAAGCGAGCATCGGAATGAAGATCACGCCGATGCCGAGCGAAATGATTTGCGAGGCGACCACGGTCATCGCTTGGTCGGCGAAAACCTGGCCGGCGATGCCGTGCACGAACACGATCGGCGCGAAGACCGACACCGTCGTCAAGGTCGAGGCGGTCATCGCCGCCGCGACCTCGCGCGTGCCGCGGATCGTCGCCTCGCGCAAGCTGTCTCCGTCGTCGCGACAGCGCGCGATCGACTCGAGCACGACGATCGAGTTGTCGAGCAACATGCCGACGCCGAGCGCCAGTCCGCCGAGCGACATCACGTTGAGCGACACGTGGCCCAAGTACATCGGCGCGAAGGTGACGATCACCGACAGCGGAATCGTCACGGTGATGATCAGCGTCGCCGACACTTGGCGCAGGAAGGCCAGGATCACGAGCACCGTGAGGATCGAGCCGATCACCGCGCTCGATTTGACGTCGTCGATCGCGTCGCGGATGAAGGTCGATTGATCCGACAGCGTTTCGAGCGCCGTTTCGTGGCGATAGCGCCAAGCCAAGTAATCGGTGTTCTCGCGATCGGCGAAGGACGCGCCGCCGCCGCGCAGTTCGAGTTCGGCGGCTTGCTTGCGCTGCAGCTCGGTCCCGAACAGGCGCGCCTTGACCTCGTCGGCGAGCGCGACGATGTTCGCGCCGGCCTCGCGGTAGATCGCGATCTCGACCGATTCCTTGCCGCCGATGCGACTGACCACTTCGCGCTCGGCGAAGGTGCGCTCGACGGTCGCGACGTCGCTGACGCGAATCGTCGCCGCGCCGCGCGAGGCGATGGCGAGGTTCGCGATCTCCTCGACCGCTTGGAACTCGTTGAGCGTGCGCACGAGGTACTCGGTCGAGCCCTCGCGGATCAGCCCGCCGCTCGCGTTGATGTTCTCCGCCGCCATGCGCGTCGCGAGCGCGGCAGGATCGAGGTTCTGCGCCGCCATCTTGAACGGATCGACGCGCACGCGGATCTCCTCGACGAGTCCGCCGCGCACTTGCACGGCGGCGATGCCGGGGATCGCTTCGAGGTCGCGCTTCAGGCGTTTCTCCGCGAGCCAGCGCAGGTGGATCAAGCGCTGCACACGATCGTCGCCGGCGTGTTTGTCGGCGCTCGTCAAGCCGATGCGCAGGATTGGATCGAGGTTCGGGTCGTAGCGCAGGATCAACGGGCGTTCCGAACCGTCGGGCAAGCGCACGCCGTCGAGCTTGTCGCGCACGTCCTGCACCGCGAAGGTCATCGACGTGCCCCAGTCGAACTCGAGCACCACGTCGCTCGTCTCCGCGCGCGAGACGGAAGTCGCGCGCACGAGATTCGGCAAGGTCGACAGCGCTTCCTGCAAGCGCACCGAGATGCGGTCTTCGACGTCCTCGGGCGCCGCGCCGCGGTAGGTCGTGCGCACCGTCAACGTCGGGTAGCTGATCTCCGGCAGCAGGTCCATCGGCAGCTTGCCGAGCGAAACCCAGCCGAACACGGCCGTGGCGACGATCAACATCAACACCGCGACCGGTCGGTCGGTGACGACGGTCCAGAAGCCGCCGTCGCCTGCGGAACGAGCGTCGCTCGTCGTCCGCGGCGGCGCGTCGCCGTGGGTCGCGCTCGATTCGTTCGTCGAAGGTCTCGCGTCGCCGGCGTCGGAGTTGTCGCTCGTTGAACTCAACGCGC
Source organism: uncultured Planctomycetaceae bacterium (assembly GCA_964358875.1). Classification (GTDB taxonomy): domain Bacteria; phylum Planctomycetota; class UBA1135; order UBA1135; genus CAYHRR01. The sequence continues at coordinate 9,498 of CAYHRR010000082.1, forward strand.
CACCGCTACTTCTTGTCCGCGCTTGCGGCGGGATCGTTTGCGGCAGCGGGCAGCGCGGCGTTCTCGCTCGCCGTGATCTGCACTTCCGCTCCGTCGTCGAGGTCGCGGTTGCCGACGACGACGACTTGCATGCCGGCTTCGAGCACGGCGCCACCGAGCGGCGCCAACTCGGCCGCGAGGTCGTCCGTGAACAGCTCGTCGATCTCGACGCGCCGCACCTTGCCGTCCTCGACGACGAAAATCGTGCTGCGGTCGCCTTCGCGTCGGATCGCGCGCTTGGGAACGACGAGCGCGTCGGGGTGACGTTCGGTGACGATCTCCAAGCGCACGAGCATGCCCGGCAAGAGGCGCGCGCTCGGATCTTCGATCGAAGCAGGTTCGAGCCGCGCGGTGACGCGGAAGTTGCCGGACGCGGCGTCGATGGTCGGCGCGATGCGCAGGATCCGGCCCTTGAAGTGCAGGTCCGGCAGCGCCTCGGCCTTCGCGATGATCTCGAGCTCGGCGAAGCGCGCATCGGGTCCGCGCGCAGTGTTCGTGGTGGCGAGGAACATGCCGAGCTCGCGCTGCGGGCGATGGAACACGGCACGCAGGCGCGCGGGATCGGTGATCACGAAGGCCGGCGTCGCCGTCGAAATCGTGTCGCCGACCTTGATCGAGCGCTCGGCGATCACGCCGGCGACGTCGACCGTCAAGCGCGTGTGCGACAGCTCGAGCTCCGAACGCTCGAGCGCGACCTTGGCGCGTTCGATGGCGTTGGCGCCGTTGGTTTGATCGACCTTGGCGCGTTCGGCGCCGAGCTTCGCGGTTTCGTAGTCGGCCCAGGCACGGTCCTTGGCAAGCAAGCTCGCGTCGAGGTCTTTGCTCGAGATCAAACCGGGCGTGTCGCCGACGCCCTGCGAGATCGCCAAGTTGCGCTCGTGGTCGCGCGCCGCCTGATCCGCCGTGCGTTTGGCGGCGTCCGCGCGCGACTGGCTCTCCTGCGCGCCGAGCGCGAGGCTCGGCCCGTTCGATTCCGCGTCGTGCAAAACCGCGCGCGCGTCGGCGAGTCGCAGCTTCGCGTCGCGGTCGTCGAGTCGTGCGAGCAAGTGGCCCGCGCTCACGACGTCACCTTCCTCGACGAAGAGCTCCGACAACACGCCGCTCGCGCGCGGGTAGAAGGTGACGTGGCTCTCGGACTCGACGCGCGTTGTGGTTTCGAGCCGCCGCACCATTTCGCGGCGCACGACGGGCTCGACCATCACGCGCGCAGCTTCGCGCTTCCTGACGCCGGCAAAGGCCTCGTCCCAGAACGGATAGTCGCCCTCTGCGATACCGCCTTCGACATGCACGCGGAAAGTGAGGCCGGTGATCTCGGGCACCTCGCGCAACACGCGGGTGATGGCATCGCGGCAATAGGGTGCGAGGTTTGCATCGGTGACGCCCCGCACGGTGTAATTGGCCCGCGGCACGTCATCGAAATCGTAGCGCTGCGTCCACAGCGCCAGCTGGAACTCCAGCCCGCGCT
>CAYHRR010000083.1:0-1980 GCA_964358875.1 uncultured Planctomycetaceae bacterium
ATTCGCGGCGACGCAGCGGTGCGCGCGGAAGGGTCCGGCGAATAGTTGACGGAGGAGCCTGGCTCCGTACCCGAATTACGGCCCGACGATGAACTCGAGCGCGTTCGAAAAGGCCGCGGAAAAGCTCCCTTGCGGGTCGCGGTACCACCATTGCGCCTGCACGAACGCGCCGACTTCACCGACGGCGGGATCGATCCCGGTCCGGATCCAAGCGTTGAAATTGAACACCGGCACGCCGTCGCAGGCGAGTGTCGGCGAGCCGCCGCTCGAGGTCGTGGGTGTGCGTCGGCGCGGCGGCTGCGTGCACAGGAATCCGAGTTGGAACGGCACGCTCGCGCGACCGTTCAGGCTGTAGATCAACAACGCGTTCTGCCGACTGAGCACTTGAGTCGCGTCGATGTTGAACGGTGTCGCCGACGCGACGCTCGGCACGCCGCTCGAACCGATCTGCGCCAGACAGCCGAGAGAATTGGCCTTCGCCGTGCAGTACGTCTGCGGCGCGCTTTCGAAGGCGACCATGTACACGGCGCCGCTGAAGTGCACCGCGCTGCTTTGAAAGGGAGCGCCGACCGCGACTTCGGGCCCGTTGCAGGCGACCGCCGTTCCGATCATGTCGTGGCTCTGCGCATCGTTGGGTGCCAAGCCGAGCGCTGAACCCCAGACGCCTGCGTTCCTCTGCGCGACGAGCACCTTTCCCGAAAGCGCTCCGTGCGTTGCGTCTTGCGCCAATCCGATCGCCACGAAGGGCAAGTCGACGGCGACCGACATGGTTCCGTTCGACGCTGCGTTCACGTCGCTCGAGCCGTAGCGCGCCGCGTCGATCCATTGACCGGTGGCGTGGTCGAACACGACCACTTCACCTCGCGGCAGCGTCGGCCCGCGCTCGGCGAAGGGCGCGCTCGCGACGATCGTGTCGCCGTCGATCGCGACGGAGGTGCCGAACTCCGGCAAGCCTTGCAACGGCGGCGTCGGCTGCAGCGTGTCGGCGATCGACCAGACGCCGGCTGCGCGCTCGAAGACGTAGACGGCGCTCTGCGCAACACCGATCGCAGCGAAGGCCGGAGCGCCGACGACGATGCGATCGCCGGAGATGCCCACCGAGGCGCCGAAGTCCGCGAAGTGACCGGGCGTGGGCGCGGTGACGAGTGCTTGCTCGGTCCAAGCGCCTGCGTTGCGCACGTACACGAAGACTCCGCCGGGGCGCAGCGGTCCACTTTCGAGCAGCGGAGATCCGACGACGATCGTGTCGCCGTCGATGTCGACCGCGCTGCCGAAGCGCGCGACGTCGTTGCTAGACGATGGCGCGAGCTTGGCCTGCTGTGTCCAAGTATTTCCGCTCAGCGTGAACACGTACGCCGAGCCCTCGGAGTCGAAGTTCGCGCTGTCGAGAAAAGCACCGACGACGAGCGTGGTGCCGTCGAGCGCCACGGACCAACCGAAGAAGTCCGAGTCCTCACGGTCCGAGGCGACCAGCTTCGAGTGGAAGGCCCAATTCGCGCCGTTGCGCGCGTAGACCCGCAGCGAGCCGCGGTGGAATCCGTCGACATCGTCGGCGGGCGCGCCGACCACCAGCCAGTCGCCGTCGATCGCAACCGAATGCCCGAGAGATTCCATGTCTGACGGGTTGGGAACGACGATCTTCGCGCGCTGCGTAATCGACTGCGCATGAAGTCCGAGCGAGCTCAGTGCCGTCGCGACCCATGCGCACGCCGCTGTCCGGATGCGATACCGCATGTCCTGCCTCCGAGTTGTGCCGTTGCCTGAGGACGTTTCTGCCGGGCCAAGAGTCGGCGATGTGGTGTTGCTGCGCAAGGGAGCGCGCAGCGGTCCGACGAGATCTTCGCGACGCCCCCAAGACGCGCGGGCTTCGCGCACAGGCTTCGTCCACGCCGACGCTTGATCGAAGCGCTCAACCCCGAAGGAGTTTCACGGGATACGGAGGCAGGCTCCACCGTCAACTATTCGCGGCATCGCCCAGAC
>CAYHRR010000083.1:1990-10996 GCA_964358875.1 uncultured Planctomycetaceae bacterium
CAGCTAATTTTTGCGGGTGTCGCCTGCCTCCGTATCACGCGGAGCGGGGTAGGTTTGTGGCGCGGGGCGGCCCACTTCCGTCTGCGCTGATCCCGTCGGAAGTCCGAGCTTCGTTGCGACCGAGAACCACTCCCATGAGCCAGCCTTGCGCGCGTCTTCGCGCTTGTTCGCGCGGTGTTCGATGGCCGATTCCCATCGGCGTGTTCGCGGCGATGTCGTGCGGCGGCGCGGCCTTCGGCCAGTCGATCACGAACCTCGGAGTCCATCCGATCAGCGGCCAGCCGGTGCGTCCGACCGCAGTGAGCGACGACGGTGCAGTGGTGGCCGCAGGCGTGCACGACGGAGTCGCGCTTCATGCCGTGCGTTGGACGAGTGTCGGTGGGATGCAGGATCTCGGCGTCGCGCCCGGCTCGGCGCACTCGTTCGGCAATGCCGTGAGCGGCGACGGCTCGGTGATCGTCGGAGACGAGCACGGCGGTCCCTATGGCGGCGGCGCGTTCGTGTGGACGAGCGCGGGCGGATTGCAGGGGCTCGCGCCTGCACTCGGTTGGGTCACCTCGTACGTCACCGGAGTCAGCGGCGACGGCGTGACCGTTGTCGGTCACGGCCAAGCTGCCAACGGCAGTTTCCACGCCTACTCCTGGACAAGTGCGGGCGGGATGCAGTTGCTCGACCCGCTCGGTGTGTTGGGCGACGAATTGCCGGCCGGCGTGAACCGCGACGCTTCCGTCGTCGTCGGAAGCCACTACTTCGGGCGCGCGTTTCGTTGGAGCAGCATCGGCGGCGCGCAGGATCTCGGCAGTTTTCCAGGTCACTCGCACGCGCAAGCCTTCGACACGAGCGACGACGGCGCGGTGGTCGTCGGATCGAGCGGCACGTGGACGAGCAGCACGGGCTGGGCCTACTTGCACGCCTTCCGCTGGACCGCCGGCGGCGGCATGCAAGACCTCGGGACGCTGCCCGGCGATGCGCGTTCCGAAGCGATCGCGGTCAGCGGCGACGGCGCGATCGTTGTCGGCTCGCGACTCGACTTGGCGCTCACGACGCAACGTTCGTTCGTGTGGACTCAAGCGCTGGGCATGCTCGATCTCGGCACGTACGTGAGCACGTTGGGCGTGAACACGAGCGGTTGGGATCTCGGCGAAGTGCGCGGCATCAGCGCGGACGGTTCGGCCTTGATCGGACTGGGCTTGTTCAACGGCCAAGTCTCCGGTTGGTTGGTCACCGGCCTCGCGCAGCCCGACGCTGTCAGCTATTGCACGGCGAAGACGAACTCCTCGGGTTGCACACCGACGATCGTCACGAGCGGCGTGGCGAGCCTGTCCGGCGCCGATGATTTCTATGTGGGCGCGCACAGCGTGCTGAACAACCAATCCGGAATCCTGATCCGCAGCTTCATCCCCGCGAGCACGCCGTTCTTCGGCGGAACGCTGTGCGTGGCCGCGCCGATCGTGCGCACGCCGATCCAGAATTCCGGCGGAACTGCGCTCGGGACCGACTGCTCGGGCAGCTACTCGTTCCACGTCTCGCACGCGTACATGGCGGCGTCGTCGCTCGCGCCTGGATCCACGCTGCACTGCCAGTATTGGTGCCGCGATCCAGGCTTCGCGCCTCCGAACAGCATCGGTCTCACCAACGCGGTGCGCGTCACGGTTTGGCCGTGATACGGAGCCAGGCTCCACCGTCAACTATTCGCAGCATCGCACCGGCGTTCACCGACGCGTTCAGCGAATAGTTGACGGAAGAGCCTGCCTCCGTATGAACTGCGCCGCGCTGGACATCGTGCCCAACTTCCGCCCACACCTGGCTCTGCTCGCGTGTTCGCTGCTCCCAGCGTGCGCCGGCACTCCGTCTGCGGCCAACAACTGGCAGCTCTACTGGTCCGACGAGTTCGAGCACGATGGCGCTCCCGATCCGGCGCGCTGGGATTGCGAGGTCGGCCAGGTGCGCAACGGCGAGTTGCAGCACTACACGCGCGATCGGCGCGAGAACGCGCGCGTCGAGAACGGCCGACTTGTCATCGAGGCGCGTCGCGAGGACTTTGCCGGCGCGCAATTCACTTCGGCCAGCTTGATCACCAGGAACCGCGCGTCGTTCGAGCACGCGCGCGTCGAGGTCGCGGCGAAACTGCCGCGTGGACGCGGACTGTGGCCGGCGATCTGGCTGCTCGGCACCAACTGGGACGAGGTCGGTTGGCCCGAGTGCGGCGAAATCGACGTGATGGAATTCGTCGGCTTCGACCCTGATGCCGTGCACTCGACGGTGCACACGGCGAGCTACAACCACATGCGCGGCAACGGCCGCGGCGCGCGCATCCCGCTGGCCGGATCGAGCGACGAGTTCCACGTCTACGCCGTCGAGTGGGACGCTGAGCGCATGGTCTTCGCGATCGACGGCCGCACGACGTTCACGGTCGCGAACGACCACACCGGCACGGCTGGTTGGCCTTTCGACGCGCCGTTCTTCCTGCTGCTCAACGTAGCCGTTGGAGGTTCGTGGGGCGGGCAACACGGCGTCGACGCGAGCGTGTTCCCGCAGCGCATGGAAGTCGACTGGGTGCGCGTGTGGACGCCGTGAACGCCGGGCCGAGCTGTTTGTTCTGAATCCAGCGTTGCCGACGGGGAATTTCGGAGGCTCAAGCGCATGACCACCGACCCTGCGTTGCGCTGACGCCGAGACGCGCGCGCGGCGGCGAGTGCTCAGCCGTTATCGCGCCGTCAGCGGCGCAGTTCGAAGCGACAAGTCAGCCTCCGTCTTGGAGCATGACGCGCGAAGCATGTGGCCCCGCGACCGCGCTCGTCGAAGGCGACGTGCTCGACCGTTCATCCGGCGCGCAGGCATGGGTCGAACGGCGCGCGGCCTGCGAAGCGGGACGTCCGATTCACTTTTTGTTGGCGACCGCAGCCGGCGTGGCGTCGATGCGATCGAGGAGGAACACGAGCGCGGCGGGCTGGCTCCAGTCCAGCGCGTCGCGCGTGGCGCGGCGCTCCAGTCGCAGTCGGTCGGTCCCGAGCAAGGCGAGCGACCAACCCTCGAAGTAGTCGACCTCGCTGGCGCCGGACTGCTCGACGATGTGGTCCCAGATCCGCAGCCGCTCGCCGACGCGCTCGAAGGCGCCCGACTGCGGCGCGCCGGGCGTGACGAGCTGGCCCTTGGAGCGCAGGAGCTCGTAGCCGCCGCCCGTGCGACCGATCGCGAGTTCGAGGTCGAGCGGCAGATCGTCAGGTCGCGTGCGGCCCTTCCAGGTGCCGACCCACGGGTCGGGCGCCGCTGCGCCGAGCAGGGCGCGAACGCGCGCGTCGAGTGCGACGGCGTCGTAGACGGCGGCCTCACCCTGGCGCGTTCCGATGCGATCGAACAGCACGGCCGAGGGCAGCGCGCGGGCTGAGAAGTACGCGGCGATCTGCGCCGCGGCGTCGAAGCCGACGGCGTGCGCCGCACCGGTGCGCTGCGCGAAGGCGGTCGCGGCCGGCGCGGCGTCGCCGAGCACCTCGACGACCTCGAGTCCCGCCGGGCCGTAGCGCTTCCACTTCGCCTGTGCGTCGCGTGCTGCTCCCTCGCCGCCGGCAGCGGTCGACGAGTTGACCAGCAGCAGCACGACACGCCCGTCGTACTCGGGCATGCGGCCGAGCCAATCGTCAGGCGCGAGCGACAGGAACGCCAAGTCGCCGGAAAACGTCGCGCCCGACTCGGGCTGGTCGTCGATGAGGTCGCGCAGGAAGCTCGAGCGCCCGAGCAACTCGCCGAAGCTCTCCTCGACGCTCTCGTCGATGCCGCTCTCGCCGCGCAGCCGCCGCTCGAGGTGTTCGCGCAGCGTGAAGTGCCGCCGCGATTGCAGGCGCGCGGCACCTTTGAACAGGTACTCGTGGCGCGACATGCCGTCGTGGTCCGGCGCGCCCGTCGCCTGCACCGACGGAGGCGACTCCATCACGCCCCACTCGGTCCAGCGCCACACGCGCGTGTCGCCCTCGAACGATGGCTCGATGCCGGGGCGCGAGGACTGCAGCCATTCGTCGATGATCTGCCGCACGCGTTCGTTCTCCCAGGGACGCGCCAAGGCGAGCAGGTCCTCGGCCGGCGCTGGATCCGCCGCCGCGCCGACGCCTGAGCCCGCGCTGTCACCTGAGCCCGCGCTGCCGCCCGAACCCGATGCGCCGAAGTTGAGCGCGCTTCCGCTCGCGCCGTTCGAACCGGCCGCGCCGCCCGCAGCCGCGGCGCCATCGCCCGAGCCCGCGACGCCGGACGGAAGCGCTGCAGCTCCGGGATCCGAGCCCGCGCTACCGGCGAGCGCACCCGCGCCGCCGCCCGCGGCCGGCGTCAGCTTCACGCCGCCCTTCAAGTCGTGGTCGACGTACACGTCGAGCTTCAGCAGGAGCTCGTCGCCGCGCTTCGCCTCGGCGCTGATGCGGAAGCCGTTGGTGGTCGCGTGGATGAAGCCCGGCACGCCGCCAGGTGCTGCAGCATCGCCGCGCTCGCGCGCAGTCGCAGGGAGGTCGTCGAACGAGGGCGCGTCGTGCTTGATCTGGTAGTGCATCGCGCGCCGCCCGCTGGTCGAGGTGTCCTCGCGTTCGCCCGCGGTGATCGAGCGGTCGTGCATGAAATTCCACTCGGTCGATTTCGGGTACATCTCGCGGTACGGGTAGTCGCACGCGACGCGTAGCTCGCCGTTGCCCTGCACGAGGCTTACGCGTTGCGCGACGCCGTCGAGCACAAGATGCAACTCCACGGCGCCCTTCTGCGAAGCGACGCCGTAGACGAGCGTCGCCCGCAGCGCGAAGTCCTTGTCCGGCTCGATCTGTTCCGGCACCTCGAGCGCGAGCGTCATCTGCACCTTCGCGTCGGGCAGGTTGCACGCGCCTCTGGCGAGCGGCGTGGTGAGCTTCGCCGAGTCGCCCTTCGTGCCGACGAACGTGCGCGTCGAGCCGTTCGCCATCTTCCCGCGCTGCACCTCGCTCCAGGTGCGCGACAGGTCGAGCTTGGAGAGCGAGAGCGGCGGCACCTGCGCCGCGGGCTCGGGCGGCCGAGCGGGCGCGGCCTCCTGCGCGAGCGTCCCGAAGGCCAGGTTCTCGCCGATCAGCACGCGCGGCTCGGCGGTGCTCGCGTTGCGCACTCGCCCTCGCGCCCCGACGCGGAGGCCGGGAAGTCCGCGGACGGTGGCGGGCGGCGCAGCGGCGAGGTCGGGCATCGACGCGGCGAAGGCGCGCGTCAGCGCGAAGTAGCCGCCCGACTGCAGCTCGCGCTGTTTCTGAGCAGCGCTTTGCTGCAGCAGCGCGCGCGTCTCGGGCAGCAGCGGCTCGCCGTCGAGCGTGCCGCTTTGCAGCGCGCTCGCGACCTGCTCGCTCCGCAGGATCTGCACGGTCGCCGTGTACGGCGGCCGGTAGAGCGTCGGATCGACGCGCAGTTGCACGGCGCCGGAGAGGTGCAGCTTGCGCTGGCCCGGCGCGCTTCCCGCCGGCGCTTCCTCGACCGACGAGCGGCGCCATGTCGTCGACTCGACGCGCGGCGCGCTGCGCGGCACGTTGGCCAGACGCACCGCCGCCAAGAAGCCTTCGAAGTCGGGGTCGGCGGCGAACCCGTCCGCCGCGACGCCGGCCGCTTGCGCCTCGTAGGCCTCGAGGCGCCGCGCCAACGCGCGCGCTTCGTTCGCCGCTCGGCGCTTCTCGATCCGCTGGAACTCCTCCCACAAAGTCTTGCTGCGCTCGACGTCGTAGTGCAGGCGCAGCTTGAGCGCGTCGATCGAATCCGCGGGGAACAGCGGCACCCGTTCGCCGCGCGGCAACGCGCCGGCTAGGTCGCCGCTCGGGAGCCAGCCCTCGCCGAGCAGTCCGAGCTGCAGGCACTCGCGCACGACGTCGTCGTGATGGCGCGCGAAGAACTCGTCGACGAAGGTCGCCGTGTCGGGCACGAAGCCCGGTCGCGCTTCGCGGCTCTGCGCGGCCCAGCGCTCGAGGAACCACGGGTAGAGGCTGTCGCGCTGGAGCTTGTGCATCAGCTCGGGCACGCCGATGCCGTCGTCGGTGAACGGCGCCGCGGGATCGGACGCGGAGCGGCCGGTGCGCGCGTACATGAGGTACGACCGCGCCCGCAGCGCACGGGCGCGTTGCAGCGTGAGTTCGTCGCGCTCGGCCTGCAGGCGCAGCAGCGTCGCGCCGTCGCGCTCGACGGCGATGCGCGCTTCGAGCTCGGCGAGCCGCGTCGCGTCGCGCGCGGGATCGAAGCGCGCGCGGAAGTCGATCAGGCCGCCGGCCGAGTAGCTGATCACCGGCTGCACATTGGCGAGCAGGCCATGGCGGAAGGGCTTCTGCTCCTTCTGCGCGCCGCCCTCGGTCCAGTAGCCACCGGCCCACGACTCGTCGCGGAATTCCTCCCACGCGCGGCGCTTCTCCTCCAGCGTCGCGATGCGCGGTTCGAGCACGATGCGCGCGCGCTCCTCGTCGGCGGCGGCCGCCGCGCGCAACTCCGCGAGCGCCGGATCGGGCGCTGCGCTGATCGGCAGGAACGGCGCCGCGCTCGCGAGGCGGATGCGGCGAAGCTCGTCCTTGAGTTGCGTGAGCTCCTCGGCGTCCGCGTCGCCGAACGTCGCCGGCTCGCCGCCGTAGCTGCGCTGCGCCGGGCCGACGAAGCCGCGGTACACGGCGTCCTCGACGTTTGCGGCGACGGGCTGCGCGTACTCGATGTCGAACAACGCGTAGCCCGCCTCGCCGATGCCGACCGCGAGCAGTCCGTAGCCGAGCACCGGGTAACGCACCGCCGCCGCCATCAGCGCCGCGCCTGAGATCCCGCCGCGCGACGCCGCGACGAGCTGTCCGCCGACGGGCACGGCGAGCAGCAGCTCGTCGAGCGCCGCGGCGAGCACCTGCTCCATGTCGCCCTTCGACGCGACGAACACGCGCACGATATTGGCGAGGGCGTCGAGGTTGCCGGGGTCGAGGAACGCCTCGTGAGCGAAGCTCGACGGGTTCCAGCTCATGTGACGCTGCGCGAGCTCCGTTGCGATCCGGCGCGCGGGCTCCTCGAGTTCGAAACCGATCTCCGCCAGCGCCATGTGCTGCGCACGGCGCGCGAGTTCGGGCGCCGCTTCGCTCATGGCCTGCTTCGCCTCGGGCACCTGCGCCAGGGGATGGTGCGCCAGCGCGTCCGCTCCCTGCTGCAGCCCTGCGCGCCGCCACAGCGACGCGAGCATCGTGCGCTCGGCCGGGTACTTCGTCTCAAGGCGCGCCACGAGCTCGCGCGCCTTGTCCTCACCGAGCGCGTGCAGCCCGAAGAGAAAGGTCAGCTGCGCGCCCTCGCCCATGCGCTTGCGCACCTCCGCCCACTGCGCTTCGGGCACGTCGGCCAGCAGATGGCGATAGCGGTCCGGATCGAGCGCGTGCGCCGAGGCGCGCGGGTCGAGCAGCAGCTGGAAGGCCTCCTCGGAGCTGTGGAAGATCGCCTCGAGGCCGAACTCCGCCGCCAGCCGCCGGTGCTCCGCGACTGCGCCCTCGATCTGCGCCGCGCTGCCGTCGTAGCGCTCGCCGAACATCTCGCGCGCGAGCGGCTCGAAGATGCGCTGCTGATCGAGTTCCGGGTTGCCCGCGCCGACGTCGCGTAGCGCATCGATGGCGTCGCGCTTGTTCTTGTGCAGCAGGCGCAGCGCGTTCGAGACCTCGAGCGCCTCGTGGTGGCGCCGGCGGTCGCCCGCGCGCGCCTCACCGGGGAACAGGCGCGCCAGGATCTCGGTGTCGTACCCGCGGCGCCGCTCGGCATCGAGCTCGCCGTACTCGACGCGGTACTCCTTGCCGAGCGCGAACTCGGACAGGTACAGCACGTGGACCGAGTCCTCCCACGTGCGCAGGTGGTACTTGGTCTCGAACTTCGGCTCGTGCAGGTAGTGCTGGAGCTCGATGAAGTTCGCGAGCGCTGCGCCGAAGGCGAAGCCCGGCATCAGCTCGGGCTCGATGCCGAACATGGTGCGCACCGCGTCGTCCGCGTCGAAGGGTTGCTTCGCCCAGCGCTCACCCGGCCGCTCGGCGCCGTAGACCTGGAACGCGCGCGTGTTGCCCTTCAGGATTTCGGCCAGCGCACGGAACTGCATCTGCGCGACGACCGCGCCCTGCGTCTTGTAGGCGCCCGGAGTGCGCCCGAGCTCGTCGAGCGTGCGCTTGTACTCGTCCCAGTAGATGGTCACCTCGAGGTCGCGCGGATCGGGGAAGCGGTTGCGCCCCTCGATCGAGGCGACATCGAGCGCGTCGAGCGTCACCGGCCGCTGCTCCTTCCACGCAGTGCGGAAGCGCTCGATGAAGGTCTTGTCGAACTCGGGCGCGCGCTTCCAGACGCCCTTCGCGTCGTCCCAGGTCCAGACGTAGAAGGTCTGGTCGAGGTCGCTCTTCATGCCGCTCGCGGTGTTGCCCGAGTCGGAGCGCGCGATGCGCCAACCGTTGCGCTCGCCGATCGCGAGGATCGTCGCGTCGATCCAGGCCTCGCGCACGCGCGCCATGTCGACGCTGTGACGGTCGGAGATGCGGCGGCCGTCGAGGCCCTTTTGGATCAGGAACGCGACGCGCTTGAACGCGTCGTGGTCGTTGCCTGCGGCGGCGTACAGCGCGCGCATCACGTCCGCCGGCAGCGTCGCGTCGGCACCCGCCGCGCGCACCCAGTCGTCGTAGACCTTCAGCGCGGCGCGCGACTTGTCGTTCGCGTCGACGTCGACGATCGTCGCGAGCGTCTGGGTCTCGACCGGCGTGGAGCTCGGAACGGCGGCCGGCTCCCGCTCGCGGACGAGCGTGGATTGGAGCGCCGTCGCGAGGACCAGCGCGAACACCGAGGGAAGCCGCAGGACGGTGGGGACCATGGGATCGCTCCTCGCGCCCGGGACGGGCGCATGTCGGTCCCGTCGACCGCGCCGCGGCCGGGCTTGAGGCGCCGCGGCGACCCGCCGAGGTGCCGCGCGGCAGCGCTGGGACGATCCCCGTCCAGCGCCGTCGGAGTCCGGGTACGGAGGCAGGCTCTTCCGTCAACTATTCGCAC
>CAYHRR010000084.1:0-6051 GCA_964358875.1 uncultured Planctomycetaceae bacterium
GCAAAGTCGTGATCCCGCGCCCCGACGATCGCCTGTACCGCGAAACGCTCTGAGCTCGAGGCGCGGATCTCTGCGACCTCCGCGCGCGACTCGGCTACTGTTCGGCGTCGCCGACAGGAGCAACCCATGAGAGTCCGTGCCACAAGCGCCGCGTTTGCGGCGCGCATTTCGGACGCCGCGTTTGCGGCGCGCATTTCGGACGCCGCGTTTGCGGCGCGCATTTCGGGCGCCGCCGTTGCGGCGCGAGTTTCGATCGCCGCTCGCGCGGTGCGCATCGTGTTCGTCGCCGTTGCCTGCGTGTTGCCGCTCGCTGCGGCTGAGCGCACGCAGACGACGACGACGGTGATCCATGCATCGGCCGATGACTTGTGGCGCGCGCACACGACGCCCGAGGGGATCGTGAAGCTGTGGAGCGTCGCGCACGCCGAGCTCGACCTCCGCATCGGCGGCACGATCAAGACGCACTTCGACGCGAAGGCGAAGATCGGCGACGCGGACACGATCGTGCACACGATCCTCGCTTACGAGCCGGGTCGCATGCTCGCGCTCGCGACGCACGCGCCCGAGAACGCGCCGGACGCGGTGAAGCGTTGGTGCGAGCGCGGTTGGCACGTCACGCGCATCGATCCGCTCGGCGTCGAGCTCGCGCGCGTCACGGTCACGGGCTGCGGCTACGGCGACGACGCGGATTCCGATGCAGCCTGGGAATTTTTCGAGCGCGGTAACGCCTGGGAGTTCGAGCAAATGCGCAAGGCCTTCGGCGATGCCGAAGGACGCAAGAAGGGCGAGGACGCGCTGGTCAGCTTGCGCACGCTCAGCGGCGGCGATTTCGTCGCAACCGATGAACTCTCCGACGGCCGCGTGGTGCGCGCACACTCGCGTTGGTCGCAGATTCCCGGCGGATTCCTGGTGTGCGAGAGCTGGCTCTCCGATGACGCGCAGCCTCTGCGGGAACGCTCGCGCACGCTATACGGCATCGATCCGGCGACGGGTGCCCTCAGCTTCTGGAAGTTCGGCGAAGGCGGCGCGCTCGCGCGCGGAACGGCGCGCATCGACAGCGAGAAATGCGTCGGCCACGACTGGACGCTCGATGCGCCCAACGCTGAACCGCGCAAGCTCTACGTGCAGATCGCCGTGCGCGAGGATGGCTACACGTACCGCGCGCAGCCGAGCGTCGCCGAGGCCACGACCATCGCCGAATTCGTGTTCCGGCACGTCACGGAGCTGCCGCCCGAGTTCGCGCACGCGCAGCGCTGACAAGCGCGACGAACTGCGATGTGACCGCGTCACGCGTCGCCGCTACCGTGCGCGCCATGCGTACGAATCGAGCCAACGAGTCGAAGAAGCTGCGCTTCGCAGTCACGTGTGTGTTCACAGCGACCGTCGCCGCGAGCGGCATGCTCGCGTGCCGCGCCGAGCCGGGCGCGCAGACGGATGCGAGTGCCGTGGCCGCGCCCGCTGTGCATCGCGACGCACGCGACGCGCTCGCTCACGAACAGGAGGTCATGAAGAGCTCCTTCTGCGCGACGTGCCATCCCGACATCTACGCCGAGCACGAGCAGAACACCCACGGTCGCGCGTTCACCGACGGCGAGGTGCGCCTCGCGACGAGTCGCTTTACGCAGGGCGATTGCATCGTGTGCCACACGCCGCGCCCGATTTTCGAAACCGGCATCGGGCAAAACCCGACGCGACGTTGGTTCGATCTCGAAGAAGGCAACACCTGCATGACGTGCCACTGGAAGCCCGAGGTCGACTACTCGCGCTTCGTCGGCGGCGCCGATTGCAAGCCGAGCTTCGATCCGCGCGTCGGCACGGTCGAAGCCTGCGCTTCGTGCCATCGCAATCACGGCACGCCTTATCAATGGGAACTCGCGCCGCGCGGCAAGGCGGCGGACAACACCTGCGTCGATTGCCACATGCCGACGATCGTGCGCCCCATCGCCGTCGGCGGCCCTGTGCGCGAAGTTCGCAGCCACGTGTTCCCCGGCTCGCGCAGCGCGACGCAACTGCGCAAGGCCTACTCCTACGACGCGCAGGTGCTTGGGGACGAAGTCGTCGTGCGCGTCGAGAACAAGGGCGCCGGTCACAACTTTCCGACCGAGCTCAAGCAGCGCTCCGTCGAATCGTTGGTGATCGTGCGCGATCTCGCGGGCAACGAAATCGCGCGCTCGCGCATGACCTTCCGCGATCCGTACAAGCGGCCCTACGGCTTGACGCTGCCGGTCAACACGCAGATTCCTTCCGGCGAAGCGCGCGAACACCGCGTGCCGATCTCCGTCGCTGCGGGCACCGTCGAGTGCGAGCTGCACTTCAAGCTCTATTACCCGATCGAGGACTATCACCCCGAGCTCGCGCGGCGCCTCGAGTCGCGGCGCATGTCGTTCAGCGGCGTCACGCCCTCGACGAAGGCGGTCGAGTCCGAGCCCGAGGTCGCGATCGTCACTCCCGAAGGCATCGCGCCCGAGCAAGCCGGCCCAGCCAACCTCGTCGATTTCGCGCACCCCTCGATCGGCGCCGTCGAACTTCACGTTCCCAGCGGAAATTCAGCGGAGGACATCGACCAGCTGATCGCGCTGTTCCAATTTCCCGTGCCGGCTGCGAACGCAGAGGCGCGCAAGCGTTTGACTGCGATCGGCGCGCCGGCCGTGCCTGCGCTGATCAACGCGCTCGGCTCGTGGGACAACAAGACCTACAACCAAGCGATGGCCGTGCTCGAACACCTCGGCGCGCCGGCGCATGCCGCGATCGTCGACGGCTTGAGCAACGAGCAGCTCTACATCCGCTTGAAGTCGAGTGAGCTCGTCGCGCGACTCGGGCTGCGCGGTGACGGCGACGCGGCGATCAAGGCGCTGAGCACGGCGCTCGCGCGACCGAATGCGCTCGATCGCGCTTACGCCGCGGAAGCGCTCGGCGCGTTGAAGTCCGTCGAGAGCGTGCCGGCGTTGCGCAAGTTGCTGCTGGAAGATCGCGATCCCGATGTCGTGCGTTCGAGCGCGCGTGCGCTGGCGATGCTCGGCGCGAAGGAGGCCTTGACCGACCTCAACACGGCGCTCGGGCGCTTCGAATGGCTCGAAACGCGCTGCGACATCGCCGAGGTGCTCGCCAAACTCGGCGATCCGCGCGGCGTCGACGTCTTGCTCGGCGGACTCGATCTGCACGACGACCTCGTGCGCGAGAGCTACTTCGAAGCGCTGTTCCGCGTCACCGGCGTGCACTTCTGCTACGACCCGCAAGCAGCGCGCGAGGAACGGCTCGAAGCGGCGGCGCGCTTGCGAGCGTGGTGGATGAAGCAGGGCGGCGCGTCCGCGTTGCGGCACCCGCGCCACGTGCCGTACGCGACGCGCGCCGAAGTGCGCAAGATCGTCGATCAGATCGCCGGGAGCGACGGCACGCTGCCGCCGGGCGACGACGAGCAACTGCGCGCGCGCTTGATCGAGATCGGCGTCGACGCCGTGCCGACGATCGCTGGTCAAGGTCTCAAGTACGCCGCAGGGTTTTCGCAGAAGCGCGCCGTGTTGTGCGGCGTGCTTGGCGAACTTGGCGATTCGGCGGCGACGCCGGCGCTGATCTCGGCGCTGCGCGATCCGGTCGTGTCGGTCGCGGCCTGGGCTTGCGACGCGCTGGGCAAGATCGGCGACGACACCGCGCTGCCGGCGCTACAGCGCTACCACCAACGCTTGTTGTCGCTCGCGGCTCAGAACCGCTTGCCCGCGAGCGCCGGCACCCGCGACGCGGTGATCGCGCTTGCAGCGGCCACGTGTTTCCGCCTCGGCGACCCCACGCTCGAGTCGGATCTCACCGGCTTGCTTTTGTCCGACGACGCCGCTGCGCGCGGCATCGCGGCGCGCGCCTTGCGCGAGGCCTACGGTCGCGAGTTCGACTACGACGCGAACGCGGAGGCGACCGAGCGCCGCGCGTCGGTCGAACGCTGGCAAGCGCGACGGCGCTAGCTCCGCCGGCCACGGCCTCCTACGCACGCGCGCCTCGTGACGCGCCCGTCGTCGAAGCGCTCGAACGAACTCGAACCAAACGACAAGTCGCTGCGCGTCGCGCGGCCACGCATGCGTTTGCTCCGAAGGACTGCGCGAGCGACGCGTGGGCTCGCGCCCTAGACACCGCTGCGCTCGCGACGTCCGAGCCAAGTGAAGAACGCCGCGAAGGCAAAGGCCGGCGCTGCGAGCAACAAGAACGCAGCCCAGTTGCGGAAGAACCACGTCGCGGCCGCGGCAGCGATGAACAACCCGATGCCGGCGACGAAGGGCTTCTTCCAAGCGAGCACGGCCAACGTCAGCAACGGCAACACGACGACGGCGCCCTCGGAGAGCAATGACGCGGGTTCGTTGAAGTGCGACGCGACCACGAACCAGGTCCAAAAGGCGACCCACGCGCAGAACACGCCGAGCGCGACGCGGCGCAAAACGCGCGGGACCCGCGCGACGACAGGGCGTGACGTCGAAGCGGAAGCGCCGCTCATCCGGGCCGTGTTCATGACCTGTCCTCCGTCCGCGATTTCGCGGACGCGGAACAAGATCGCCTCGGCGGCACCGACGTAGACCGGGAATTGCTGCGTATCAGGGTCGCGAATCGACGCCGGGTTGCGCGCGCCCCGACCACTCGAGCATCTGCCGCTCCATCGAAAGCGGGTAGCTGATCGCGACGTCGACGACCTCGCCCGCTGCATTCGTCACCGGCGTCAGGCGCGGAAACACGCAGCCCGTGTAGGCCGCGATGTCGAGATGCGTGTAGCGCTCGACGATTTCGTCGCGCAGTTTCGGATCGAAGCTGACGCCGTGCGCGTCGAACAAGGCCTTGGCGCGCGCATAGTCGCCGGTGCTCTTGATGTCTTGCACGAGCGCGAGCAGACGCCCGGCTGCGGCGCGGAATTGTGCGGCACTCGCGACGACCAGGAAGTGCTTGCCGTCGCGCGTGCGCTCCTCGATCGCCGCGCTGTTCCGCTGGATCCAGCGCACCACCATCTGGCGGTTGCGCATGTGGTCCTCTTCGATCTGGTTGCCGTCCTTGATGCGGCGCAGTTGCTGCAAGCCGCCGTTGCGCACGTACTGCTCGTAGGACGCGAGCGCCGCATCGTCGGGATCGTCGAGCAATCCGAGCTCGCTCAACTTGGGATCCATCATGAAGTACAGCGCGACGAGGTCCGCGCGCGCTTCTTCGAGCGCCGAGTAGTACTCGCGAATCCACTGCGCCGGCTCGCCCTGCTTGTCGGCCGCCTGCCGACCGCAAGCGTGTCCGATGACCTCGTGCATGTTGGTCAGCAAGTCGCCCGTCAACGCCACCCACTTCTCGGCACGCGCGCTTTCAGCCGTATCCCAAGCGAATTCCGCGCGCGCGCCGCTCGGCGTCGACTGCGCGTAGGCCTCGACGATGTTGGCGAGACTGACCGACTTCGAGCCGTGCTGCTCGCGCACCGCTTGA
The DNA here is from genome assembly GCA_964358875.1 of uncultured Planctomycetaceae bacterium. Classification (GTDB taxonomy): domain Bacteria; phylum Planctomycetota; class UBA1135; order UBA1135; genus CAYHRR01. The sequence continues at coordinate 5,437 of CAYHRR010000084.1, forward strand.
TCGTTGGGGAGGTTGATGCCGATCGGCGTCACCGGACCGCAGTCGCCGGTTTCGAGCACGACGTCGATCGAACGCGCGCTGATGCCCTTCACCGACGGCTTGCGGTAGCACGCGTCGAACGGCATGTGGTCTTCGAACCACTGCGCGTTCTGTGCGAGCGACTTGATCAAGGCCGCCTTCTTCGGATCTTCGTAACTGACGATGCCTTGCCAACTGCCCTTTTTGCCGCGCGGATCGACGTACACCTCGACGAACGAGTTGACCGTGTCGACGACCGAGTCCTTGTCGGCGACCCAAGCGATGTCGTAGGCGACGCGATCGACGCGTTCGCCGCTGCGATAGAAGCGGATCTGCGCTTCGAGCGCCTTGCGCGTCGCTTCCGGCGCGAAGGGCAACGCGGCTTCGAGATGCGCGACGACGCGCGCGATGTCGGCGGCATACAAGCCCGGTGCCTGGGCGCCGTCCGCACTGCCCATGCGCCACACGCGTTCGACGAGCTTGCCGTCGGCGTCGCGCTCGACGTTGGAATTGAGCTCGTAGCTTTCCGTGAACTCGTCGAAGTCCTTCAACGCCACGCCGCGGCCGTAGAAGGTCGCCGCCGAGGCTTGGACGATG
>CAYHRR010000084.1:6061-10983 GCA_964358875.1 uncultured Planctomycetaceae bacterium
TGCGCTTGTAGCCGGCGTCGAACAGCATCGGCGACAACCGCACGACGAGATCGCGCGGCGTTTCGCCCGCTTGCAGCGGCAGTTTCGCGCCGTTCTTGGCGGCACGTTCGAGCGCCGTGACCAGCGCCGACGGCGTGCTCTTCAGCACGTTCTTCTGCGAGGTGATGGAGTTGTAGGGCGAGCTGTTCACCCAAAAGAGCTTCATGTAGCGACGCGCCGCATCGAGCGCTTCCGCCTCCACTCCGTCGGAGTGCGTCAGCAGTTCCTCGAACGTGTTTTGGAGGTCGAGGCCCTCCGCGCATTTCTGCTGGATGTAGATCGGCCGGCCGGCGACCGCCGCTTCGTAGAGGTGCCAGCACAGGAGCTTGTCCTTGACGCTCAAGCGCTCGAAGCCGTCGGCGTACACCTGCACGATGGCGACGTCGTCGACGCGTTCGAGCAGGTACTTGCGCGGCGCAACACTTGCGCGCGGTGCGCTCGCACAGGCAGTGATCAGCGCAAGTCCGACCGAGACAGTGGCGACGACAGACGCACGGTTCATCGACATCGTTGAAGCTCCAAGGGGGTGCGGGATCGTAGCGGCGGGACGCGATCGTCGCGATTGCGGCGCAGCGCGTCGATCGTGCATCGACAACGCCGCGTGACGACGCAACGAGTGCGCTGCGCGCCGCTACGATGCGCGCGTGAAGCCCATCGGATTCCTCTTCGTGGCCTCCGCGGCGCTCGGCGCATGCGGCGGCGATTCCAAACCTGCCGTGCAAGTCGAGAGCGCGCCGGTCGCGACGACGCCTGCGCCTGCAGCGGCAAACAGCACGATTTTCAGCGTAGAAGTGAGCGCTCCCGCGCAGGCCGCCGAGGGTGCGCAGCTCGCGTTCGAAGCGCACGCGAGCGGAATGGGCGATCGCGTGGTGCGCTACGAATGGTCGCCGCTCTCGACTCAGCCGCGCCTCGTCATTCCGAACTCGTACCAGCCCGCGACCACGATCACCGCGCCCGAGTGGACAGCCGACTACGACCTGTGCGTGCGTTTGCGCGCTGCGGCCGGTAACGACGTCGTCATCAAGGACGTGACCGTGCATGTCGCTGCGGACGACGACCCGCCCTACGCCGAGGCCTTCGTCACACCGCGCAACGAGTGCGGCGAGACGCTGCTGCTCGTCGGTCAAGGCCACAACGAGATCATGCAGGGCATCACTTACGAGTGGAAACAGGTCGGCGACGCTCCGCGCGCGGCGATCGACGGCGTGCACAACTCGCAGGCGACATGCGTGCTGCCCGAGCACGACGGCCCGTACGCGATGCAGTTCGAGTTCCACGTCAGCGACGGCGTCAATCCGCCCTCGATCGCGCGCGCCGAAGTCGCGGTCGATTGCGACAGCTCGTTTGCGCCGCTCGCTGCCGGCACGCAACTGAAACTCGCCGGCGAGCCGGGCTACACGCAAGCGCTGCCGCGCGGTCACTGGGAGATCGAGGGCTCGCTCGCGCTCACGCCGACGAAGGTCGGCGAAGCGGCGATCGCGACACTGCGTTTCGAGTACGGCGGAGCCGCCGGCGTTGCGCTCGCGATGACGAACGACGGCGCGCGAGCCGGGCTGCGACGCTTCGGTTTGCTGCGCGCGAGCGACAACACTTGGAGCGAGCCGGCGTCGAGCGGGAAGATGGAGCTCGGCGAGTGGCCCGCCGATCAACCGCTCGGTTTCGCCTTCGGATGGGACGGTCACGAACTCGCGATTCACTGGGGTCCGCCGGGTTCGCGCGAACATTGGCCGTCGTTGCCGTTCCCGGTCGATTTCCCGCTCGCCTCGCGGCCTCAGGCCTTCGCGATCGAGGTCGTCGGAGGAACCGTGCGCAGCGGTGATGTCGTGCTCACCGCACGCTGATCAATCCGTCGTGCTGCGCAGCGCTTCGAGCACTTCCCAGCGCGCGTAGAGCTGCGCGATTTCGGCTTGGAGTTCCGCGCGGCGTGCTCGGACGCGCTCGAGTTCCGCGCGCGGCGCCGCATACAGCGCGGGGTCGGCGAGCCGCGCGTCGAGCTCGGCCTGTTCGCCCTCGGCGACCCCGATGCGCGCTTCGAGTTCGTCGAGCTCCTTCTGCTGCCAGGGCGTGATGCGCTTGGCCTTCGTGACTTTCGCCGCGGCTGCAACCGGTCTCGCGTCGGCGCGTTCTTGCTCGCGCGCGGCCGTGCGTTCGCGCGCGAGCTTGGCGAGCAAGTCGCTGAGGTCACCGTCGTGCGTGCGCGCGCGACCGCCGCCGTCGAGGTACAGGATGCGCGTCGCGATGCGATCGAGGAACCAGCGATCGTGACTGACGACGATCACCGCACCGGGGAAGAACATCAACGCCTCCTCCAACGCGCGCAGCGTCGACAAGTCGAGATCGTTCGTCGGTTCGTCGAGCACGAGCACGTTGCCGCCGACGCACAACAGCTTCGCGAGCATCAAGCGGTTCTTCTCGCCGCCCGAAAGCTGCTGCACGAGCGCGTGTTGCGCGGCGGGCGCGAAACCGAAGCGGTCGAGGAAGCTTTCGAGTCGAAGCGTGCGCTCACCGATCTTGATCACGTCGCTGCTGCCCGCGAGTTCCTCGGCGACGGTGTTGGTCGGATCCAGCGTCCCGCGCATCTGATCCATCGCGGCAAAGCGCACCGTCTCGCCGATCTCGATCGTTCCGGCGTCGGGCTGGAGTTCGCCGAGCAGCAACTTGAGCAAGGTCGACTTCCCAGCGCCGTTGGGACCGACGATGCCCAAACGCGTGCCCGGCGCGATTTCGAGATCGAGAGGCTGCAACACGACGCGCTCGCCGAAGCGCTTGGTCACACCCTTGCACTTCACGACGCGCGCACCCAGGCGCGGGCCCGGCGGGATCTGCAGTTCCAATTCGCTCGCGAGCGCGATCGGCGCGTCGTCGACGAGCTTGTCGTAGCGATGGATGCGCGCCTTGGCCTTCGTCGAGCGCGCCGGCGGTCCGCGGCGCATCCAGGCGGTTTCGCGGCGCAAAACGTTGAGTCGCGCGCTCTCGGCGTTGCGCTCCGCCGACAAACGCGCGGCGCGCGCTTCGAGGTACTCGCTGTAGCCGCCCTCGTAGGAAAACAGCTCGCCGCGATCGAGTTCGATGATGCGATCGACGACGCGGTCGAGGAAGTAGCGGTCGTGCGTGACGAGCAACAGCGGCGTGCGCGTTTCGAGGAACCAGTCTTCGAGCCAATCGGTGACGAAGGCGTCGAGGTGGTTCGTCGGCTCGTCGAGCAGAAGCAGCTCCGGACCTCCGAGCATCAAGCGCGCGAGTGCGACGCGGCGCCGCTCGCCGCCCGACAGCGCGTCGCAGCGCGCGTCGAAGCGATACAACCCGAGCGCCTCGAGCGTCGTCTCGATCTTGTGTTCGACGTCGTGACCGCCGAAGCGTTCGAGCTCGGCTTCGATGCGCGCTTGGCGCGTGAGCAGTTGCGCCACACGTTCCTCGCGCGCCGTTTCGAGTTCGCGGTGGACATGCTCGAGCTCGGCCAAGATGCGCGTGCGCTCGGTCATGCCGAGCGCGACCGCGTCACGCACCGTCAACGTCGGATCGAGCGCGGGATCCTGCTCCAAGTACCCCAAACGCAGGTCGCGCCGCACGACGCGCGTACCGGAGTCCTGCGCCTCGACGCCCGCCAAAACGCGCAGCAACGTGGTCTTGCCGCTGCCGTTGGGGCCGAGCAGCCCGACGCGCTCGCCCTCAGCGATCTGCAAGGTCACGCCGCGCAGCAACACGCGGTCGTTGAAGCCTTTCCACACATTTTCGAGCGAGAGGAGCGCCATGCGAAGCCGCGCATCATGCCCGAGCCCGCAACCGCGCGCCATCGCGCGTCGCGCTTGCGATCGTGCGCGCAGCACGCTTCGCACGTGTCTTGCGCAGTCGACGGCGGCAAATGCGGCGCGCACGGACGCTGCCGTGTCGAGCTGCGGGAGCTTGCGTTCGCGCGCCGACCGGCTTGCCGAAGCAGCGCAGCACGAGCATGCTTCGCGCGTGAAGCCGCGCACCCTGTTGAACGTGATCTCGCGTCGCGCCCTTCTCGCTTTCGTCGCTGCGGCGACGCTGGCGAGCCTGCAGGGTGTGCCGAAAGCGACTCCCCCGCCGTCGGCGACGCGCGTGCTGTTCCTCGGCAACAGCTACACCTACGTCAACGATCTCCCCGCGCTCGTGCGAGCTTTCGGACGCGCTGCGAAGCCGCCGCGAGCGATCGAGTTCGAGTGCATCGCGCCCGGCGGTTGCACGTTGGAGATGCACGCGGCCGAAGAGGGCGTGCGTTCGCCGCGCGCGCGCATCGCCGACGGCAAGTTCGATTTCGTCGTGCTGCAAGAGCAGAGCCGCCGACCGCTGGTCGACGCCGACGCGATGCTCGCCGCAGCGCGCGCGCTCGGCACTGCGATCGACGCTGCGAAGGCGACGCCGGTGTGGTTCGCGACCTGGGCGCGCGAGAAGCAACTCGAGGAGCAAGACGCGATCACCAAGTCCTACGAGCAATGCGCCGTCGCCGTCGGCGGCCGCGTCGCGCCGGTCGGTGCGGCGTGGAAGGACGTGCTCACGTCGAAGGAGAAACTGCGCTTGCACGACGAGGACGGCAGCCATCCGAACGCGGCCGGCTCGTACCTCGCGGCGCTCGTGATCTACGCGACGATCACGGGCGACGATGTCGACGTGCTCCCCGCAAAGCTCGTCGAGACCAACGAGCGCGGCGAGGAACGCGTGCTGCTCGACGTGCCGACGAAGGACGCCAAGCTGCTGCGCAAAGCTGCGGCCAAGGCGCTCGCCGCTCAGCGCGCGGTCAAGCGCTGAACCGGACTCACAGCGCCGGCTTCGCTTCGCGCGCGGCAAACGCGTAGTACGCGTCGACGAGTCGGCGGGTCAGCGGCCCGACGCGACCGTCACCGATGCGCTGCGTGTCGACC
>CAYHRR010000085.1:0-10952 GCA_964358875.1 uncultured Planctomycetaceae bacterium
GCGGCGCGTGCGGCAAGGCGCCGCGCACGAATGTGATTCTGGTCGTCGTCGATACGTTGCGCGCCGATCACTCCGTGACGAGCGCGACGCGCGCAGCGACTCCGGCGCTGGACGCGCTCGCCGCCGACGGTGTGCGTTTTACCGAGGCTTTCTCGCCAATTCCGATGACTCTTCCGGCGCACGCAGCCTTGTTCTCGGCGCGGACCTCGCGCGAAATCGGCGTGCGCATCGACGGTGAACGGCTGCCCGCCGACGTGCCGCTGCTCGCGCAATGGATGACGCAGCACGGCTACGCGAGCTTCGCTGCAGTCAGTCTCGCGGCCCTGCGTCCGCAGGAGCCGGGCAGCGATCTCGCGCGTGGCTTCGAGCGCTTCGAATACGACCCCACGCGCGAGTGCGAGGACGCTCCGACGATGAAGCAGCGCTTCGACGCACTGCTGGCGTCGCGCCCGATCGATCGACCGCTGTTTCTGTTCGCGCACATGTCGGACCCGCACGAGCCGTACGACGCCGTCGGTGCCGCACGCGTGAAGGCGACGGCGCTACTCGACGGCCGCGATTTCGCAACGCTCGACCTGGCGCAGTACGCGCCGGTCGAAATCGAGTTGGAGCTCGCGCCCGGCGCGCATGTGCTCACGATCGACGCGGCGATCGGCTTCAGGCTGCGCAAGTGCGAGATCACGGCGCCGAGCGGCGCGCTGGAGTCGCGTTTGTCGAGCTCGGTGTCGAGCGACGGCGCACAGCACGTCGAGGCCGAGTTCGCGCTCGTCGGCGCATCCGCGCAGCGCTGCAAGGTGCGCGTGTGGGCACAACAGACGTTGACGCCGGAGCTCGCTGCGCACCGCTACGCGCTCGAAGTCGAACGCGTCGATCGCACGCTGGCCGAGTTCTTCGCCGGTCTGCGCGCGGCCGGCCTCTACGACGAGAGCCTGATCGTGCTCACTTCCGACCACGGCGAAGCGCTCGGCGAGCAAGGCGTCGTCGGACACGTCGTCAATCTGCGCGACGAGATGCTGCGCGTTCCGTTGATCGTCAAGACGCCCAAGGACGATCCGGCACGTGCGCGCCTTGCCGCGCACGCGAGCGAACTCGTGCGCCTGACCGACATAGCGCCGACAGTGCTCGCGTTGCTCGATTTGCCGCCGCTTCCCGGCGCTTCGGGACGCTCGCTGCTCGACGGCGGCGTTCGCGAATTGCTTGCCGAAACGCACACGCCGCTCGCGCCCGACGAGTTGCTGTGCCTGCGCGATTTGCGTTTCAAGTTGATCTACGACGTCGCGCGCGAGCGCTTCGAGATGTTCGACGTGCTGGTCAATCCCCAGGAATCCGGCGACGTTTTCGCGCAGCGCGGCGACGAACGCGCGGAGTGGCAAACGCGTCTGCGCGAGCTGGGGCGCGCGCTCACCAAGACGAGGACCGAGCCGACGGCCGAGACCTTGCGCGCGCTGCGTTCGCTCGGCTACTGACGCGTCGAGAGCGCCTTCCGCGCGTTCAGCGCACGAACGCCGCGCGGCCGAGCTTCTCGACCATGCGCGCGAGGCACAGCGCCGATTCGGCGCCCATTTTCTCCAGCACGCGCGCGCGGTGATGCTTGACGGTGCGTTCGGCGATGCCGAGTGCGAACGCCGTTTCCTTGTTGCGCCGTCCCGCGACGATTTCAGCGAGCACGGCGCGTTCTCGTTCCGTCATCGAGTCGTAGCGACGCTCGAAGTCGGCGACCTCGTCGCGTGAGTCGCTCTGCAGCATGTCGAGATCGAGCGCCTGCTCGACCGCCGCACGAAGTTGTTCCGCGGACACAGGCTGCATCAGCACGTCGACCGCGCCGCTGCGCATCGCCCTCACGATCGAAGGCACGTCGGCTTCCGAGGCGAGGTACACGACGGGCAAATCGAATCCGCTCTCCGCCAGCGTGTCGCGCACGCCCAGTCCGCCGGCGCGCTCGATGTCGAGATCGACGACGAAACACCCCGAAGCGCGCGGAGCGATCGCTTCCAAGAACGCCGCCGCCGATGCGAAGGAGCGCACGACAAGCCCGAACGCGGTCAATTGATGGGCGACGTTGCGGCGCGAGGTCGCGTTCGCCTCGATGTGGAACACCGTGCCGCGCGACTTCGTGACGCCGGCGTGCGCGACTTCGTGGTGCGCGGATCCAGCGTGCAGCGCTGCGGGCCTCGGACTGGGCGAGTTGGGCGACACGCAGAGTTCAAGCGCCGATCCGGTCCACGCGTTCGCGCTTTCGTGCCGAAATCCCAGGGAGCTTCGGCGAGGGATCGCCGCCGCCTCGCAGCCGGAGTTCGAGCGCTGTGCGCGCGCTACGGGTCAGCCCGAGCCCATGCCGTGCGCGCAGGATGTCGACGCGCGCTGCGCAGCTCGGTGACTGCATGAAGGATGGAGCGCGCTCAGCGCGAACGCAGAACGGGCGGCCGTCGGCTGCGCTCCTCCAAAGTGCCGGCAGCACGTGGTGAAAAGCGCGTCACGAGGCACAGCGAAAGCGGTCTTCTCGGGCGACGAGCCCCGGCCCGCCGAGCTCGACCGGGCAACGCGAAGGCGTGCGAAGCCGCAGCAGGGATTTTCAGCGCGGGCTGCTAGGACGCGTCCTGCGCGCGGAACCGACACGCGCGGGCGAAGGCGACGCCGCTGCGCGATCCATGGCGCGGCAACACACCGCCGTTCGAGTGCAACGAAACGCGGCGCGCTTCGAGAAGCCGTCAGCTCGCGCGACCGCTGCGCGGCGGGCGCAGCAACAACGACAGGCGCACGAGCGCTTCGAACAGGCGCTTGCGCGACTGCGGCTCTGTGCAGCCGAGTTCCGCAGCTGCCTGCGCGTGCGTCAGGCCGCGCAAGTGGATGCGCTGGATGATGTCGCGATCGGCCTCACTCAAACGCATCAACGACGCTTCGAGGCGCGCAACCTCCTCGTGCAAAATCGCATCGCCGCTCGGTGAACCGAGTTGTGCAGCAAGGCGGCCGAGCTGATCGCGCGACCAAGTCAGCGAAGGAGAGCGATCCGTTTGGCGCGCAGCGTCGCGTTTGCGCGCGTGCCAAAAGCGACGGCGGTCCATCAACTTATGCAGCGCGACCTGCAACAGCCATTGACGGAACGCCGCGTCGCCTTGGTACTGGTACGCGCCTTTGGCCGAGAGCACTTCGCAGCACACCGACTGCACCAAGTCCGCGCAGGACTCGTGACTGGCCAAAGCCGCATCGAGGTTCTTGCGAACGTAGGCGCGCAGCGAGGGAAGATTTTGCTCGAGCAGGTGCTCCAGATTCGGGTCGCTCGGGTGGTTGGCGCGGCGCATGGCGAGAAACGCGTCCAGGTGGACGCGGAACAAGGATACCCCAAGGTCAGTGACGTGTCGGACGCCGGCGATGTTCCCGGACCATGCGTTCGCAAGGCGCCTGTGCGAGCATGGCTCCGAGCCATGGAACGACCCGCAGATCCGCCGCTGGAGCGCGACCCCGCCGAAGGTGCGAGCGAAGGGCTCGACGAACACCGCGGCAGCGCAGACGTCGGCAGCGAGGCCGACGGCACCGACGATCCGATCGGGCCGATGCTCGTCGATTGCATGGAACGCCTGTCGCGCGGCGAAGCGACGGCGATCGAAGATCTGTGCTCGACCAACCCCGAGCACGCCGCGGAAATCCGTGAGCGCATGGGCATGTTGATGCAGATGGGCTTGCTCGAGCAACGCGCCTCGTCGGAGCAGGATTTTCCCGAGCAACTCGGCGACTTTCGCCTGCGCCGGCGGCTCGGCGGCGGCGGCATGGGCGTCGTCTACGAGGCGGAGCAAGCGCCGCTGGGTCGCACGGTCGCGCTCAAACTGATCCGGCCCGAACACCTGTACTTTCCGCGCGCGCGCGAGCGCTTTCGACGCGAGACCGAAGCCGTCGCGCGCTTGCAGCACCCGAGCATCGTTTCGATCTACACCGTCGGCGAGGAGCGCGGCATTCCGTTCTTCGCGATGGAGATGGTGCGCGGCGCGTCCTTGTCGGAAGTGCTCGCCTTCCACGACAAACGCGCGCCGGAGGGTCTGCGCGGTTCGGACTTGCGCGCGGCCGTGCAGGACGCCGTCGAACACGATGAGGACGCCGAGACGGACGAGGCGCGCGAGTTGTTCGGAGGCAGCTGGGTCGACGCCTGCGTACGCATCACGCTGCGCATCGGCGAAGCCGTCACGCACGCTCACGATCGCGGCGTGCTGCACCGCGACATCAAACCGTCGAACATTGTCGTCACGCCGCAGGCGCGCATCGTGTTGCTCGACTTCGGACTCGCCAGCGCGCAAACCGACTTGCGCATGACCACCTACGGCACCGCGATCGGTTGGGTGCTGTACATGGCGCCCGAGCAGATCCAAGGCCGCGTCGAGGAGATCGACGCGCGGACGGACGTCTACGCGCTCGGCGTGACGCTGTACGAATTACTCGCGCTGCAAATGCCCTACGCAGGCAAGACGGCCGAAGCGGTGCGCGCGGCGATTCTCGAGGGCGCGCCGCCGGCGTTGCGACCGCGCAATCGACGTGTGTCGCGCGACTTGGAAAACGTGTGCCTCAAGGCGATCAGCGGCGAGCGCGCGCGGCGCTACACGTCGATGCAGGCGTTCACGCGCGATTTGCGCGCGGTGCTCGCCGACGAGCCCGTTTCCGCTCGACCGCCGTCGGCCTTCGAGCGCGCGACGCGCTGGGTGCAACGCCATCCGACAGGAACGACGGCGCTCGTGCTCGGCACGGTGCTCGTCATCGGTTTGCCGACGACGCTCGCGCTGCAACAGCACGCCTACAACGCCGAGCTGCAGAAGTCGCTCGACAAGGAAACGCTCGCGCGCAAGGCCGCCGACGACGCGCGGGCCGACGCGGATGTCGAGCGCGACCGCGCCAAACTCGAAGCGCGCGATGCGGAGTCCGTGTCCGGCTTCTTGGTCGAGTTGTTCGAGGCCGCGAGTCCGAGCGTCGCGCAGGGACGCAAGCCGACGGCGGAAGAACTGTTGCGCTCGGGCGTCGAGCGCATCGGTTCGCAGTTGCGCGACCAACCCGAATTGCGCGCACGCATGCTCGAGCGCATGTCGCAGTCGTTTGCCGGTTTGGCTCTGTACGCGGACGCGCAACATCTGGCGGAGCAGGCGCTCGACACACGCATACGCCTGCACGGCCACGACGATCGACGCACGCTCGCGGCGCTGGTAAGTGTCGGCGCTGCGCGACGCAACGCCGGCACTTCGGACCAGGGCATTCCGGCGCTGATCGACGCGGTGGCGCTGTACGAATGCACGCTCGGACCGAACGCGGTGGAGACGGCTTTCGCGAAGATCGAGCTCGCAACGTCGTTCACGCGCGTTTCGCGACATGGCGACGCGCGCCAATTGCTCGACGAAGCGGCGGCGGCGCTCGATTCGATCGGAGGCGACACGCGCAGCATGCGGCAATCCATCGCTACCACGCGCTCCGCGCTCGATGTCGCCACCGGGCGTTCGCTCGATGTCTTGCGCGGCGCCGACGAAGCGCTGGCGCTGGACGCCGGAGTGAGCGACCCGTTGCATCCCACGCGCTTGCAGATGCTCTCGATGCGCGCGCTCGCGTTGCGCGATCTCGGTCGTCTCGAAGAAGCGGAGTACGCGTTCTCGGAAGCCATGGAGCTGGGGCGCGCGCTCTTCGGAGCCGACGACACGCACTATGCACAGCTTCTATTTCACTTCGCGCAACTCCGTGAAGCGCAAGGCCGCGTCGACGAGGCGGTCGGACTCTTGCGCGAGGCGTATGAGCGCCAACGTGCCGCCTACGGGATCGAGCATCCGCTCGCCGCGATGGCCGTGCAGAAGCTCGGGCAGGCGCTCGGACACGCCGGGCGTGTCGACGACGCGTGCACGGTGCTCGACGAAGCCTTGAACGCGTTGCGCGCCAAGCGCGGCGTGCGCGATGGTCGCGTCGCCGTGATCGCGTGGCGCGCGGCTCAAGCTCGCGCCGACTACGGCGAGACGGTCGAAGCGGAGGCGCGCCTGAACGAGATCATGAGCCTGTTTCCGCGTGGCGAAACGCTGCTTCGACCCGACTTGCTCGCGACGCTGGGCATGATGCTGCGGCGCGATCCGACGCGTGGTAAGGCCGCGCAGGAGATGCTGCGCGAGGCGGCACCCTTCGCCAAGCCGGGTGAACCCAGCGTGGCGCGCTACGGACTGGCGACGATCGCGCTCGCGGACGGCGACACTGCGGAAGCGGACGCAGCGCTGCGCGAGCTTGCGGTCGGTCCCGTGCAGGATTGGACGGCGCCGGCAGCGCGCGTCTTGCTCGCGCAGCGTCGCATCGGCCGCGAAGCACCGAGCATCGTCGCGAAGACGATCGAGAGCGAATTGCGCGAAGTGCTCCGCGCGCTCGGACCCGCGCACGTCGAGTTCCTAGATCTCGTCGAGCGCAGCGCGCGCGCCTTCGACGCCTCCGGCGCTCCGGAACAAGCGGCAGCTCTGCGCGCGTTGCGGTGAGCGGTCAGCGCTCCGTGTTCGCTTGCGCAGTTCGATTGCGCGACGAACGCAGTGTCGCGCTGGGCGTCGAAACTGTGCGGTGCCGCACCGGCGCGCGCGACGCGTGCAGATTGAGGGCCGAGCTACGCACGTCGCAACTACGCTGATCGTGCGCACATTGCGGCTGCACTGGCGCTCACAACTGCGCCTATCGCAAGTTGCGAAAGCCGGCACTGTGCATGCCATCGAGGGGCGCATCCCGCTTCGATAGCTCGCCAACGGCGCTTCGCAGGACCGACCCGGGTCCAGCCGTAGCACCAGCTCCACTACCGGCTGCTCGGAGTATCAGATGATCTCTCGATTCACGCCCAGCGCGAAATTCGCGTGGGCCTTGGCCGCAAGCTGCGGCGCGTTGTTTTCGTCGCGCGCTGTCGCGCAGAACCAAAGCCTCGTTCCTCAATACCAACCGACCGAGTACTCGACCGGGACTCCGTTCCCTGTCGACGTCGCAGCCACGCTGAACGGACGTCGCTCGGCTGTGCGCAGTGCCATTTCTACCGGCACCACCTCCGGCTCGTACGCCAACGGAATCACGCTCTGGGATCTGACCGGCGTCACACCGTCGACCCTTCCGCTCGGCGCTTTCGTTGCGTCGGGCGAAGGGCCGAGCATAGGCCTCTTTGGCTACGAGGCCTCGGATCGCATCGAGCTGACGAGCAATCGCGGCATCGCAACGGGCTCAGGCTTCTTCGGCGTCCCCGGTGCCGCGCAGGACACGACCTACATCGATGTCTTCGATGCCGGTCCTACGCCGGCGATGCTGGCCAGTCACGTGATTGCGCCCGGGGCGAACGCTTACGACGCAGCGGGCTACGCAAACGACGTGGCGATCACGCCCGACGGTGCTTTTGCGGTCTGCAACAGCGACAACTGGATCCATCTCATCGACATGGGCACGGGGGCCATTGCGGTGGCGTTCAACATCGGCGGGCCGGGTTACGGTCCAAGTCCGACGACCTGGACGCCAGACAACCTGTGCTCGCCCAACCACGCCGTGGATTCGGTGGCCGTCACGAACGACTTCGCAGTCGTTTCGACGGCGCGCATCGAGGGCGCCGGGATGGTGACGTGGGTCTACATCCTCAACCTCAACACGCAGACCATCGTCCTCGAACAACGCATCGCGCCGGGTGGTGGACCTGCGGCGGACGAGTTTGTCCGCCCGCACGACGTGGCGATCACGCGCGACGGCGAATTGGCCGTCGTTACTATGCACCGCATGATCGCGTTGTTCGATCTCGTCAGCGTTCCGCCGCAAATGATTGGCGTGCACTACGACGAGGAGTCGTCGCGGCAGTACCAGTTGCAGGTGGACTCCGTCGAGTTGACGAACAACCGCGCCGTGATCATCGCTGACCGCATGAACCTGACGACGAACACGCCCTACTGGCAGGCAGAGGTGTGGGAGATCACGCGCGTTGCGCCCGGCCCGTACCTGAATCTCCTTGTTCAGTACAGCGACCCGAATTTCCCGGATGGCGTAGCGAGCGGTTCGCACGACTTGGCCGTCACGGATGAGGACACGCAGGCGTTGGTGCGCACGTCCTTCGACAACGTGTTCATCACGGACGTGAACAGCCCTCCGGCGCAGCCTGCATTGCCGGCCTTGCCCTCGCCGAACGGGTCGGATGCGTATGCCTACGACTTCTCTCAATACGGCAGCGCGGTGAACTACAGGCAGTTCAGCTCCGACGCCGTGACGATCGGGCCGCGCCTACTTGTCTCGTCGAGTGGTGGCGTCAACGTCTACCGGCAGATCGCGGCGACGATCGGTGGGAGCGCCAATCTCCTGGGTAACTACCAGGGCCACGTGGACTTCATTGACCTTGCTGCAGGTACGCCGACGGTGACCCAACAAACGATCGTCTCGAGTTCGACGGGGTTCGGTGGCTGTGTTCCGCTCGACCTGGTGCTGACGCGCGACAAGACTCAACTTGTCGTGCGCAGCGCGGACTACTTCCCCGACGCGCCGACAGCAAGCGGCGTCGACCTGATGTGCTTCTCGATAGCGACGCTCAATCCGATCATCCAGTTCGGTGGAACGGGTTACGTAACCGGACTTGACTCTGTGGCCGCTGGCAACAACGGCATGCCGGCACCAAGCACGCAACGGCGTACCACGAGCATTTCCGAGGATCCGGCCTCCCCACGGGACGGCAAGGTCCACATCGTCAGCAACTAGCGGGCTAGAATCTGCGCACGTTTGCGGGTCGGGCCAAGCAGGCCCGGCTCGCGAACTTCGACCGCACTTGTGCGCTTTGAACCGGAGACTCTGACACATGGTCATTCGCGTGCACGACTCGAAGGCACTACTGCGACGACTGAGCATTGGATTCGGGTCCGCGCTTCTCAGCGTTGCGGCTAGATCGCAAAGCTCGTGCACGACGGCGCCGAGTGCAGTGGTCTTTCCCCAGGGAGCGTCCACCTTGGGCGGCGTGGGTGTTTCCGTCGCGGTGAATGCAACGGCCGATCGCGTTTTCATCGGCGATCCCGGCTACGGGCTCCCCGGGTCCGTGTATGGCGCGGTGTGGGTTGTCTCGAATGCCGGAACACCTAGTCAGTCCGAAGTTGTCGTGCAGCCCACGACGAGTTTCACGAACATGCAATTCGGGCGTGTCGTTGCGACGAACGCCGATGGCACCGCCTTCGTGGCTGGCACGCATAGCGGTGGTGCTACAGCCGCCCAGCCGAAGGCCTTTGTGTTTCGATTCAACGGTGTCGACTGGATTGAAGATTGGCGTGGAGGCATGGGCGCCGGCGCCGATGGATTTGGACTTACCGTCGCAATGAGCGCGGCGGGTGACGTGATCGCTATCGGCGCTCCCGCCCGCTCCGGCTTCAATTACGGCACAGGTGCTGTCGATATCTATCGCTATGTCAATACCACGTGGACCTACGAGGCGACGCTCTGGGCGTCCAATGGAGGCTTCGGGTCGGCGACAGGTGATCGCATTGCCATTTCCGGCGACGGCAACACCGTGGTCGCCCGCTCGAATTGCTTCGTCAACGGCACGGTCTACGTCTTTGAGCACAGCGGTCTGACGACGTGGACCGAGACGGCATTGCTCCACGAAGTCGTTGCGCACTCGAACGGCGGCTACGGCGCAGGATTGGCGTTGAACCACGACGGCACGACGCTCGCGGTCGGCAGCTATGGCGACGGTCGCATGGGCTACATGGCGGGGGCGGTGATCATGTACCGCAAGACCTCCACAGGCTGGGCGTTCGAGCAAGAGATGTTGCCGGCGCAGCCGGTATCTCCATCGGCCCAATTGGGTCGGAGAGTCGCGATCAACAGCGCCGGCGATCGCGTGTTTGCTGGCGCGCACACATTCCCGACCGCTCCCGGCCTGAACGGTGCCGTGTTCGAGTACGAGCGCGGCGCGAACGGGTGGCAGACCAAGGCGATGCACGTCTCACCGAATCCGTCCTACGACTCGGGCTTCGGGCACTCGCTCGCCTGCGATTCCACCGGGCGC
Source organism: uncultured Planctomycetaceae bacterium (assembly GCA_964358875.1). Taxonomy (GTDB): domain Bacteria; phylum Planctomycetota; class UBA1135; order UBA1135; genus CAYHRR01. The sequence continues at coordinate 9,992 of CAYHRR010000085.1, forward strand.
CACTTTGCCGCGGGCGAACCGTGGGCGGATCTGCACGGCACGGACTCGGGCATCGTCGATGTGTTCGAGTCGCCGTGCACGGCGCCGGTCATCTACTGCACAGCGAAAACCAATCGACTTGGCTGCCTGCCAATGATTGCGGCGCAGGGAACACCGAGCGCTTCGTCGTCGAGCGGTTTCACGGTCACGGCGTCGAACACGCGCAATCAGCAGTACGGCACGCTGTTCTACGGAACGAACGGTCGCTGCTCTGCGCCTTGGAAGGGTGGCACGCTGTGCGTGCAACCGCCGTTGATGCGCACGCCGCTGCAAAACGCCGCCGGCACTCCGCTGCCGATCAATGACTGCACCGGCACGTTTTCGTTCGACTTCAACACGTGGACAGCGACCGGCTTCGACGCCTCACTCTTCGCCGGCCAACATGTCTTCGCGCAGTACTACAGCCGCGACCCGGGATCGACTTCGCAGGTCAACCTGACCGACGCCGTCGAGTTTTTCCTCGAGCCGTGACGGCGAGCTTCGACGCTCCTGTCCACGCGCACGCACACTCACTCCGGCATCTCGGTGCTGCGCAACGCGCTCGACGCTGAACCGTCGCCGCAGAGCGCCTACTTCGCCTTGCGGCGCAAGTACTCTTCGATGAAGCGGTCGATGTTGCCGTCGAGCACTGCGTTGATGTTCCCGGTCTCGACGTCCGTGCGGTGGTCCTTGACCATCTGGTACGGGGGCATCACGTACGAGCGAATCTGGCTGCCGAAGGCGATCTCGCCCTTCGAGCCGTAGAGCGAAGCCAACTCCTTGTCGCGCTCCGCTTCCTTCATCGCGACGATCTTCGCCTTGAGCATCTGCTTGCCCATCTCGCGATTCTTGTGCTGGCTGCGCTGACTGTCGCAGCGCACGACGAGTCCCGTCGGAATGTGACGGATGCGCACGGCCGATTCGGTCTTGTTGACGTGCTGTC
>CAYHRR010000086.1:0-10911 GCA_964358875.1 uncultured Planctomycetaceae bacterium
GCGACCTTCGCCAACGGCGCGAGCTTCCTCGTCGCCTCGCTCGCCGGCCAAGCTGCACTCGCACGCCACTACGCGCCGCTCGTCGCACGCAATGCGCGGCACAAGCTCGCGCGAGCCGCGTGGCTCGCTCTGTATTGCTTCGTCACGATCCAACTCGCCTGGGTGTTGCGGCCCTTCATCGGCGCGCCGGGCATCGAGCCGGATTTTTTGCGCCCGCACGGCTGGAGCAACGCCTACGTCGCGCTCGCTCACGCGTTTCTGCACCGGTAGAGCGCTCCGCGCGCTCGGGTCTTCGCTTCCCGGCCGCGCTGCGGCACCGTGGCGCGGCGCGGAATCTCCCAAGAAGGACGCCGAGGGCGGCGTTCAGGGCAATGGACGAAGACATGGATCAACGAACCGACGGGGAATTGCTCGGGGCGCTGAAACGCGGGGACAGGTCGGCGCTCACGCAATTGGTCGAGCGGCATCAGCACGTGTTGCTCGGACATGCGCGGGCGTTGGTCGGCGAGGGCGGTGCGCACGAGGACGTCGTTCAGGAGGTCTACCTGAAGCTTCTCGAGCGTCCACCCGAGCTTCCGCCCGAGGTGTCGGGCAACGCGGATGCCGAGCGCGCGCACTTGCGTTCTTGGCTGCACAAAGTGACGAGGAATCAATGCATGGATGCTCTACGAGCCGAGTCGCGACGGCGCAGTCGCGAAGAGGAAGCTGCGGCGAGTGAGGTCGCGCCGAGCCGTTCGACGGCGGGCGCGGAGCTCGTCGAGCAACGCGATACACGCGCGGCGGTCGAACGCAGCTTGCAGGCGTTGCCGAACGAACAACGCGAAGTGCTCGTGCTGCGCCTGCTTGGTGACCGCTCCTACAAGGAGATCGCCGAGATCACGGGCAAGAAGATCGGCACCGTCGGGTGGCTGATCAGTGAAGGCTTGAAGTCGCTGTCCGAGCGTTTGGCACCGCTCGTCGACGGCGCCGCGCCGGTGATGGCGCGACCCATCGCGCTCGGACGCGAATCGAAGAACTGAACGAACGAGGTGACGGCCATGACGAATGAACACGGTGATGTGGTGATGACTCCCGAGCAGCGGATGCACGCGTTGGTGTGCGCCTACGTGCTCGGCGAAACGAACGAGGCCGAGCGCGCGGAGGTCGAAGCGGCGCTCGCCGGCGACGAAAAGTTGCGCGCGGAAAAGGCGCGCATCGAACAGACGATCGGCTTGGTGACGAGCTCGCTGCAGACGGGCGACGCGCTCTCGCCGCAGGTGACGGCGACGCTCGAAGCTGCGGCGGCGCGGCGCGCGAAGCCGTCGTGGACGCGCTCGCCGTGGCTCGCGGCAGCCGCAGGAGTTGCGGTGACCTTCGGCGCCTTTGCGCTGTGGAAGCGCGTGGAATCGGCGCGCAACAGCGACCTCGCGACAGCGGCGCACGGCGCGCGCGGCGGATCGGACGACGAACAAGCCGAGTACAAATTGCGCGACGAAACGCGCAAGGCGGAGGCGGAGTTCCGCGCGGCAAACGGGCTCGTCGCGGCGCCCGAGTTGATCGACAGGAGCAAGCTGCCGCAAGACGCGAAGAACCACGACGTAGCCGGTGCTCCGGCGAGCGATCCGGCTTCGAGCGTTGCGCTCACCGAAGAAAAGGACTTGGGCGAGATCAGTCGCCTTGGCCACGGCAACGCGCAAGAACTCGGCATCGAGGGCTCGAACGAGTGGGTGCGGTTGGAGCGCGCGGCCGGCGAAGATCCCGGCATCCTCAACCTCAATCCGGAAGCGACGACCGGCGGGGTCGCCGGCGCGCCGCTCGGAGTCGGCGCTGTCCGCCGTGCCGGCGAAGCGAAAGGCAACGGTGCAGGCGAATCCGAGTTCGACGCGACTCTCGGTGTGAATGCTGCCGCCGCGGGAGCACCCGGTCCCTTTGGAGGTTCGGTCGCGCCGAGTCCGTTCACCGACCCGAATTCCGGTAGCGGCTTCTATGGTCGCGCAGGTGCGGAGAAACCCGCAGGAGCTGCCCCGGCCACGCCAGGCACCATGGCGCCCACGGGTGGCTTGCGGCAGAGAGGCGGCGGCGGCGGTGGTTTGGCGCAAGGCTCGCGAGGCCTCGCCAAGGAGAAGAGGGATGCGGACAACGGCGAAGCGGGTGACGGCGAGTTCAAAGGCCGCACTGAGAACTTCTTCGAAGAAGTCGACTCCGAGGAATCTCCCGTAGAGCCCGGCTTTGTTCCCGAAGCGGTCGGCGGTCGCAACGGCGAAACCGAAGTGACCGGCGCGGACTTGCCGGGTGCGGCGGAAGACAAGGCAACGCGCGGCGGTGAATTGGGCGGCGACGACCTGTTCCTCGGCCGCAAGGAACAAGAGCAGTCCGTCGAACAAATGCGCCGGCAGCTCGAGGTCTCACGCCTCGAACTGCTGCGCCGCGACTGCTTGCCGCGCCGCCGCGAAGCGCCGCGCGACATGTTCTTCCGCTTCTGGGGCGACAATCCCTTCGAGTACGCAGCGATCGACCATCTCTCGACTTTCTCCGCGGACGTCGACACGGCGAGCTACGCGCTCGCGCGCAGTTATCTCACCAACGGCCAACTGCCCGGCAAGGCGCAGATCCGCACCGAGGAATTCGTCAACTACTTCAAGGGCGACGTCGCGCCGCCGACCAGCGGCACCTTTGCGATCGCCACCGAACTCGCGCCGAGTTTGTTCGGCGAGAGCTCCGCTCATTGGATGCTGCGCGTCGCGCTGCGCGGTCGCGAAGTCTCGAAGCGCGAACGCATGCCGCTGTGTCTGACCTTCGTGGTCGACGTGTCGGGCTCGATGCAGGAGGAGCATCGCCTCGAGCTCGTCAAGGAAGCGCTGCGCCTGCTGGTTGCGCAACTCGACGCGCGCGACACGATCGCGCTGGTGAAGTTCTCGGCCGACGCCGCGCTCGTGCTTCCGCCGACTTCGGCGAAGCACCGCGATTTGATCGAGAGCGCGATCTATCCGCTGCAACCCGACGGCGGCACGAACACCGAGGCCGGATTGCGCATGGGCTATGCGCAGGCCGTGGCCGCGCTGACGAAGGACGCGAACAACCGCGTCGTGCTCTTGACCGACGGCGTCGCGAACGTCGGCGTCACCGATCCCGAAGTGATGGCCGCGCTCGTCGAACGGCAGCGCAGCGCGGGCATTTTGCTCAACACGATCGGCGTGGGAATGGACAACCACAACGACAACTTGCTCGAGCAACTCGCCGACAAGGGCGACGGTCTGTGCAACTACGTCGACGACGAAAAGGAAGTGCGGCGCGCGCTCGTCGACAACTTCACCGGCGCTTTCGAAGCGATCGCGCGCGACGTGAAGATCCAGGTCGACTTCGATCCCGCGCAGGTCGAGCGCTATCGCTTGCTCGGCTACGAAAACCGCGCCATCGCGGACCAAGACTTCCGCAACGACAAGATCGACGCGGCCGAAATGGGCGCGGGCCATCAAGTCGTCGCGCTGTACGAGATCGTGCGCAAGGCGGGCGTGACCGAGCTGCCCTTCGCAACCGTCAACGTGCGTTGGAAGTCGCCTTACAACCGCGGTGTCGCCGAGCCGAGCTTCGACGCGGAAGCCGTGCACGAAATGAAGGTCGACGTTCGCGGCAGTCAGGCGGCCGGCGGATTTTTGCAAACGAGCGCGGGCTATCGCCGCTCGGTGCTCGTCGCGCAGTTCGCCGAGTTCCTGCGGCGCAGCGTGCACGCGCGGCGCGATTCGCTCGATCGCTTGATCGACGAGTCGAAGCGGCTGGCGAGCGCGATGAACGACGCGGACTTCAACGAGTTCGTGGCGCTGGTCGAGCGAAGCCGCGCGCTGGTCGTCGCCGAGAATTCGCGGCGCGATTGGATCGACGACTGCGGCGATCTCCTGCGCCACCACTGCTATTTGCAGGCGCAAATCGAGCAACTGCGCCGGCGGCTCGGCGACCAAGAGCGTCTCGACGAAGGGCAGCTCGGCGGCGCGGCGCAGCGCGGGCTCGATGCGCGCGGCGAACTCGACGACATGCAACGCCGACTCGACGACCTGCGCGCGCGCATCGAAGGCACGCGCTCACAGGCCGATCAGGAGCTGATCGCGAACCTGCAGGCCGAGAACATCGAATTGCAGCGCCGCCTGCTCGACATGCTCGAACGCTGGCGCACGAAAGCGAAGTGAGCGAGCGCGAGTGAAACGGAGCCGATCGGCGCAGGCGTCGATCGGCTCCGCGTTCGTTGCGCGAAGGTCCGCGCGCAGCGCCCTTGCATGGCGCGCGGCTGACGGGCAACGTGGGCGCGATGCACGGGCGCGACCTGCGAAAAGGAGCGATCGGCGTCGGCACGATCAGCGTGCTGACGCTCGTGTTGTTCGGCGTGGCGATCGGTGTGCGCGCGCTTCGCGGCGCGGCGGCGCTTGCACCGGCCGATCGACCGCGTTCCGCCGACTTGCTGCGCGAGCCGATGCAGTTCCTCGGGCGCGGCGCGGCGTTGCGCATGGACGAACTGACTCCGCGCATCTCGGCCGAAAATTCCCAGGCCTGGCGCGCCGCGAACAAGCTCGCCTTCGAAATCGCGGAGTGCCCGACGACGGTCGAGTGGCTTGCGACGCCGGAGGGCCAGCGCTTCGAGCGTTTGCTCGGCGATCTGCGCCGCGGAACGAGCGATGAAGGACTCGCCGCGCTGGCGCTGATCGTCGAACTCGCGCGCACGACCGAGTGGAACGCCGGATTGCTCGCGCGCACGCAGAGCGCCGAGCGACTTGCCGCGCTGACGGCCGATTGGCTGCGTTCGTGGTCCGAGCGCGGCGCGACGGACACGACCTTGGCCGAGCCGACGCTCGCTGCGACGCTGCTCTACGGCCTCGCGATGCACGAAGCGGCCGATCCGTTGCCGATCGTGCGCAACGCCGCGGCCTATGAGCGCGCGCAAGCGTTTCTGCAGTCGTTGTTCGTCGACGCTCAGGACCAGCCGACGGCCTTATCGCGCGCCATGCGTCAGCGCCATCCGCTCGCCGTCGACGGCCTTGCATCGAAGAGCGACGGCTTGAGGGCGCTCGCGGAGGAAGCAAAGCACCTGTTCTCCGATCTCGACGGCGAGTGCGGCGAATGAGCGCGAACCACGGACTCGCGGCGAAGCAACTTGCGCTGAGCTGCGCGTTGATCGCGCTCGGCGGCGTGCTGCTCGGACTGCAGGTCGACGGCAACGGTGCGCTCGTCGGCACGGGCTTCTCTTCGCTCGGCGTCGGCGCCGTCGTCGCGCTCGCAGCCTTGTTGTTCGCGGCCACGCAGCGTCCAAATGTGCCGCGCGATTTCGTGACGGCCGTGTCGGCGACGAGCGCCTTCCTCGGACTCGCCTTCCTCGTCGCCGGAGTGCTCGCGCCCGGCGGCGGCTGGATGTTCTTCGAAGTGCTGCTGCTCGTCGTCGTGCTCGCGCGCACGACGGCGCGTGACGAAATGCTGTCGCGCGGAGCGATCGCCGTGCTCGCGCTGATGCTGCTGTTCCGCCTGTGGATTTCGTACCAAGGCAGTCGCCACGAGTGGCAGCTCGTCTCGATCGACGTGCCGATCGTTTCGTCGCTCCCGTTCGAGTTCCTTGCGCCGATCCAATCCGTCGAGCTCGGAGAGTTCACGCCGCGCGAGCTGGGCATGCCGCCGGCGGGACTCGACTTCGCGCCGTCGCTGGCGCTGTGGACCGCAGGTTTCGTGCTGTGCGTCGTCGGTGTCGCGTGGCGCGCGCGCGCGGCGCACGAACACGAGGACGATCGCGTTCACGAGACGATCCAAGAGCTGCCGCCGGCGCTGGCGCAGCTCGTCGAACGCCTCTTGCCCGAAGGCGAATGGCGCGCGCTCGGACTGCACGGCCTCGCCGATCGCGCGCTGCGCAAACGCATCGAAGAGCTCGTCGTCGCGCGCGTCGTGTCGCGGCGCGAGATCGATCGCGCGCTGCATTCGGCTGATTTACTCGCGCAAACTCGTCCCGGCGGATTCGCCGGAGAGATTCAGCGCGCGCTCACGCAAGGAGAAGCATGACTCCGTCACGTTGGATCTCGATCGGCGCACTGTGCTGCGCGCTCACGGTCACTCTCGGCGCGCTGGGCGCGCACCTGTTGAAGGAGCGGCTCGTCGGCGAACTCGGCGAGTGGTGGTTCAAGGCCGGGTTTTACGGCGGTTTCCACGCCTTGGGCCTGATCGCGCTCGGACTGCTGGGCGCGCGCGCGAAGAACTCGATCGGCTGGCTGATGCTCGCCGGCATCGTGCTGTTCAGCGGCTCGCTCTACGCAATGGCGCTCGGCGCGCCGCGCTGGTTCGGCGCGATCACGCCCTTCGGCGGCGTCGCCTTCATCGCGGCGTGGCTCGTGCTCGCGTGGAGCACGTGGAATGAGCCGAAGCGCGCGTGAGCGGCGCTCCCTGACTGCGATGACCGCAGCCGCGGATAGCCGCAGCCGAAGAGCGAGGCACGATCGCGCGGCAACGAACTCGCGCGGCCGCGCCTATTTCTTCTCGGCCGGTGTTTCGCCCTGCGCGCTCGGCGGTGGGCTGCGCCGCAGGACCCGCTCACCGCGACGCACGCTGACGACGAGCGCGAAGTCGCGGGTCTCATCGCGCGGCGTCACGAACAGTGCCGCGCCGCCGTCGGCGATCTGCACCTCGGCGGTGAACTGAATGCCGGTGATCTCGGGCACGCCGACTTCCACTTCCTCCATCCCCGCGACGGAAATGCGCACCTTCTTGGTCGCGATCGGACGCTTGACGTCGACGACTTTCGCGTCGATGACGAGGCCGTAGTAGCCGTCGCGCAACTCGAACGCGCGAGCGTTCAGAAACGTGCCGGCCTGAATGGTCTCGATGATCGGATCGGCGATTTGCTGCGGACCCGGCTCGACGAAGCGCACCTGGTATTCCTTGACGTAGGCGACTTCGTCGGCGCACGAGATCGACGTGCTCTGCAGGTTGAAGCACAGCAGGCGCGGCGCGTTGATCACGTCGAGCGAGGTTTCGAGGCCTGTGATCGCAGCGTCGACGCCGGCCTTCGTCGCGAAAGTCTTGCTCGCGCCCTCGGCGACTTGTTTGAAAGCGCCGCGCGGCCCGACGAGGAAGCGCGTTTCGATTTCGATCGTGTCGACGGCGGCGCGCTGGCGTTCGAGGAACGCGCCGATCCACGCGGTCTGCTCGACCGAACCTCTGACGACGAGCGTGCCGCCGGAGCCGGGACAAGCGATCGACTGGTTCGGCGTGACGAACTTGGGTTCGACGAAGGCCGTGATCAGTCGCGCGAGTTCCTCGGTCTGTCGCTTGAGCGCCAGTTCACGCTGAGCGATCACGATTTGGTTGTTGATGACGTCGAGCTCCGTGTCCTTCGGCAAGCGCGCGCGCAGCGTGTCGAGGATGCTCGCCCGCTTGGCGTCGTCGCCACCGTCGATTTCCCAGGCCGACGCGGTCTCGACCAAGTCGCGCACTTCAAAGGCGGAGGTGCGATTCGGATACGAGCCCTCCTGTCGGCTCGCGTTCGAAGCGACGACGACGGGCTTTTGAACAGGCGCAGTCAACGCGGAGAGCAGCATTGCGATGAACATCGGATCACCTCACGAACGAAGACGATTGAACGAAGGCGACGAAGGCGGGTGAGCCGCGCTCGTCGGTGGAGGAGGGCTGGGCGAAGGTCTCGCGCGTGCGCACGAGGTGTTCGCCGTCGAAATACGTGGTCGTGCGGCCGGTCGAGTTCTCGACGACGACTTCGGCGTGGAACGAGAGCACGCGTGACTCGCCGTTGGCCGGCGTCGTAACGAGCGCGACCAGCGGCTCGCGACGTTCGCGCCGCAACCACCACGCGGTAGCGACGGTCACGGCAAGCAGCGCCGCGAACGCAAGGCTCGCCACGCGCCGCCGCGAGCGCTGTGTTGTCGCGCTCGGCAAATGCGCGAGTGTCGCCTGCAAGTGCGCGAGCTCGTCGAGCAACTCCGGCCGCTCCGCGACGAGGCGCTGGACCTCGACGTCATCGAGCGGATCGCGACGCTCGTCGAGCGCCGCGTCGACGCGTTCCCAAAACAGATCGCGCTCGTTCATGGCGTGCCTTTCGCGCCGAGCTTGCGGCGCGCGCGGTGCAAATGGGACTTGACGGTGCCTTCGGGCAGCGCGAGCGCCGTCGCGATCTCGCGCAACGATTCGCTGCGCGCGTGAAAACGCACGACGATCTCGCGCTCGACGCTCGAGAGCCGCACGAGCGCGCGCTCGATCTCCTCGCGTTGCTCCGCGCGATCCTGCGCACGCGACGGAAGCTCGGCGAGCTCGGCTCCGTTGCTCGCGAGCGCACTCGGCTCGCGCGAACGGCGCCGGCGATGATCGATCAACGCGCGCAAGGCCGTGCCGCGCAACCACGGCGCAAGCGCGCGCGTCGCGTCGAAGGCTGCGCGGTACTTCAGCGCACGCGCGACGACCTCTTGCGCCACGTCTTCGACTTCGCCGCGCGCGGAGCTCGAACCCGCGAGCCGCCGCAGGTACGCGCGCAACGCCGGCAGCTCGGCGACGAGCCGTTCGTCGAGCGTGGGCTCGCCATCGAGACCGGGGTTCATCGCGAGGCTGTCCGTCACCGCGTGCCTTACCGACGTGTTGCGCCCCGAAGTTGCATGGATCTCGAATTCCCGGCGTTTCTACGCCGCGCGGAGGATGCCGCGCGCGCGCGATCCGCGCTACCGTGCGCCGCCCGACGAGAGCGACATGGCCAAAGCGAAACCGACGAACTACTGGGACTACATCCGCGTCGAAGAGTTGCTCGCGCTGCAACGCGGCCTCGAGACGAGCGACGAGAAACTGGCGAACGACGAGGTGATGTTCATCACCGTCCACCAGGTTTACGAGCTGTGGTTCAAGCTGATCCTGCGCGAGATGCGTTCGGCGCGCGACCTGTTCGGCGGCAGGCGCGTGCAAGAGCAGGAACTGTCGGGCGCGGTGCGCAGCTTGAAGCGCATCACGACGATTTTCCGCGTCGCGCAGCAGCATTTCGAGGTGATGGAGACGCTGACGACGCGCGAGTACTTGGCTTTCCGCGACAAGCTGATGGGAGCGTCGGGTTTCCAGAGCGCGCAGTTGCGCCAGGTCGAAATCTTGTTCGGGCTCGATGAGAACGAGCGCATCCCGCTCGGCATCGAGGCCAGCTACAAGCAGGCGCTCAAGGCCTTCGGCGGCGGCCCGTCGCCCGCGCTGAAGCGCGTCGAGCGTTCGCTCGTCGACATGCCGACCTTGAAGAGCGCGATCGATTCGTGGCTGTACCGCACGCCGATCGACGGCGTCGGCCCGAACGACAAGAAGGCCGCGAAGGAGCTCGATCGCTTCGTCGAGAGTTTCCTCGCCGCGCACGCGCGCTGCGTCGACGCCGGCCGCGATCGCGCGCTGTCGCTCGGCATCGGCGCGGCGGATGTCGAGCGCTTGCGCGAACGCTACGAGGGCGAAAAACGCGCGACGCGGGCGTTTCTCGAACCGACCGAAGCCGAGGGCGGCGAGCGGCTGCGGCGCGTGCGTTGCGCGATGATCTTCATCGAGACCTACCGCGACTTGCCGCTGCTCTCGTGGCCGCGCGAAGTGCTCGACGCGCTCGTCGAGACCGAGCAGCTCTTCGTGCTGTTCCGCCAACGCCACGCGCGCGTGGTCGAGCGCGTCATCGGCCGCCGCACCGGAACGGGCGGTTCGGCCGGCGTCGAGTACCTCGATCAAACCGCGCTGAAGTACCGCATCTTCCGCGACCTGTGGGCCGTGCGAACGCTGCAACTCCCGCAGAGCGCCGCGCCCGAACTGCGCAACGCGAAGTTCTACGGCTTCCGCGTGGAGTGAGCTGCGCTAGCGGCGCGTCGAGACGAGCCAGCCGATCTCCGGCACCGGGCCGTCGGCGTGCCAGTCCTCGAGTTCGGCCTTCGAGGTGCTCTCTTCGACCTTGGTGATCGTCAACACGCCGTGGGCTTCGATGTCCGGACGGTGCAGCGTCATTCCCTTCCACGCGCCGTTCTTCGCGCCGATGTCGAGCGTGACGATCGTTAGGCGACGACGCGCGCGCTGATCGTTCGCGTAGCGGGGCTCGGCGACCGCCGTCACGCGCGCGCTCAGCGGCTCGTCGAGGAAGAGCGCTGCGTACTGCTGCGAGGCTTGGACTGTGCCGCTCGGCACCGACTTGTCGTCGCCAACGCGCAGCAGCGCGTCGCAGCCCTCACCGGCGTTGATGTCGTTCGCGAAGTCCTTGATGTGGTCGAGCGCGACTAGGTAGCGCCGCTCGCCCCAGCGGACCGGCAGCAGCTCGTCGTCGAAGCGAACACTCTTGTCGACAGGAAAGTGCGGCGTGAGTTTGAGAATGCCGTCGTGCTCCGACACCGAACCCCAGTCACGAGGCTCCGTCACTACGCAACCACTCGAGTGCGCGACAAAGCCCGACTGCGGAGCGATCAGCAGCTCTTCGTGCGAGAAGATCTCTGCGCGCGAGTACTGGCCGGCCCACGGATGCTGCGTTCCGAGCGTCGCAAGTTCCGTCGCGATCTCCGCCTTGTGTAGCGCGGCTTCCACCACCGTGGCTTCGGACATGCGCTCGTCTTGAAGGCTTGACGGAGTCGCCGCCGACTCGTGCTCGGAGCACGAGCATGTAACAAGCGTCACGAACAATGCCGAGGTCAGCTTCATGCGACCGAGCCGATTCTGCGCTGACCTCGTCTGCGCGTCGAGACGAGTCGACCGCTAATCTGCGCGGCCCGTGACCACTCAACAAATCTCCATCGACACAGAGTTCGCCGCGCTGCGCGAGTTGTACGTCGAGATCGACGCGTTGCTCGCGCGGCCGGCGGACGAAGTGCGCGTCGTGCGTGTCGGCGTTTCGGGCTGGAATGCGGAGCAGCATCTCGCGCACATCTCGCTCGCGAACGACAACGTGGACGCCGACCAACCGGTCTTCTCCAT
>CAYHRR010000087.1:0-10885 GCA_964358875.1 uncultured Planctomycetaceae bacterium
GCGCTGAGTCGATTGGTGATGTGGTTTGCAAACTGCGGTGCCGATCCGAGCTGCCTGACACACTGCACCCGCAACCAGTACGCCACCTCGGCCCTGTGCGCGCGTACAAGCTCGCGTTCGGCTGAAGTTGCGCCGGTCAGCGTGAACGACTCGGCCTTGTCGGAAGCGAACAGCGACGGCCGGAACTTGCCGCGCGGTGCGCGGAGGAGGCACGCGTCGGGGTCGGCGGCAATTTCTTGCAGCAGCTCCTCGGCGCGCGGGTCGAGGGTCAGTTCAAGGTCACTCATCTTCGAGCTCCCCGTCTGTGGGGTCGATGTCGACTGGGCGGAGCAGCGCCATGGAGCGCAGGGCACAACGATAGCGTCGTTCAACTTCTTCGCGAGTGCCATGACCGGCTGCGACGCACTCGTCGATGGACTTGCCGAGCATGTGGAGCTCGAAAAAGACACGCCGCACGCGCGCGGGGAGGCCGTTGAACACGATGCACAAGCGGCGCACCAACCCGACTTCGGTGCCGAGCGCCTGGGCGAGGTGCATGTGCGCTTCGAGCGCGTCGTTCGACGGCAGGCCGAGCGCATCCTCCTCCTGAGCCTCGAGCAGCGTGTCGTTCAGCGCCTCGTCGACGCGATCGCCAAGCCAAGTTTCGAGCAGCATTTGGCCCCGGTAGCGGCGGGCTTGAAACGCGATATTCGCCAGCGCCTTGACCACCACGCGCGGAACCTCGACGAGCAATGCGCGCTTCTTTACGCGTTCGACGGCGCGCCCCTCGACGCCGAGCGGGTCGCCACGTTCGATCGTCGTCAACACCGCCCTTGGCGATGGACCCTGCAACAGCCGCGCGAGTTTCGCTTGCACGCCTGCGTCAGGTGGATCGAGACGACTCGACCACGGAAGCTGCGCCGCCGGTTGAGGGACAAGCTCACCGGGCGCTTCCGGGGTCGTTCCGGTCGACTTGTCGTCACTCGGCTCCCGCAACACATCCTCCCGACGATTCGCGAACGTGGTGCTCACACGTCGCCAACGTTAGGGGCGTGAGCATATCTCCGCATTCAGGCCTCGCAACGGGGCGTAGGTTCCGGTTCCCGCGAAATTCCCGACCCGCTGGCTTAGCGAGATCGACGCTTCCGCCAGGGTGTTCAGCGCAAAGGCGAAATCGTGGCGACGGACGGGTCGCCCCCCATCGATCGCCGTCCACGGCGTCGCCCGAAAGCAGGCGTCAGCATTCTCGATCTCGGTCCGACCCGCGTTCCTGAGCGTCGATTTGGAAGCACCTACCCGACAGCTCCTCGGTGTCGCATGTCTCGGGGCAGCCGACGGCCCGACTTCGAGTCGCGCCCAACGGTAACGAAGTCGCAACGTTGGGCGCAGTCATGGACGCGGCATTTGGCTGCCGCATTCCGCCGATCGCATGGCGTCTCTGCGGCACGGTCCGACTCGCTGCCTCGTCGGCACCTCGGTTGATACCTAAGGCGATGTGAGCGTCGCCACGGCAGCGACTACCGGAATGAGTGCCGGCGCGAGTACGCAGCGCATGATTCGCCACATGCGCACAACCGAGGTGCCTGCATTCACCGCAACTGCGCCGAAGTCCTCGACGTCAGGCGTCACGCTCGAACGCCGCCGAGTTGCTTGGCGACCAGCGCGCCCGCAGCATCAATTTCGCCCCGCGCCCCCGCCGCCCTCACTCCACGAGCGAGCGCAACGCGCTGATTCGTCCAGCTTCCTCGACGACATCGAACAGCAACACTTCGCCCGCGCTTCGATCGAGCCGCTTGAACAACGATCGATCCGTGCGCTCGAGCAGCGACAGCTCGCGCACCCCCTCCGCGTTGCACGCATCGAGCCGCGCGCGTCCCTTCAACATGCGCGGACGCCCGAGGATGCGGCTCCCACCGCCCACCGGCGGCGCCTGCTCGTTGCGCCGCTTCAACACGATGAACGAGTACGGCAGCGAACGCAGGTCGAGCCCCATTTCGTCGCTGAATTTGCGCCAAAACGCGCTCGTGAACACGTGCGCCGGCGCCTTCGCGAAGAAGTGGCACCAATCGCCTTCCTTGGCGAGCACGCCGCACGTCGAGCGGTGCGTGCACGGCGCCAGCACGTCGCACACTTCGAGCAACACCTCGCGTTCCGCCGACAGCTTGCGCGACGTTCTCTGCGCGCCGGCTTCCACCCAAATGACCGTCCCGCTGCGACGGATCAGCCCGCGCAGGATGCCGAGACCTTCTTCGTCGAGTTCGTCGCGCACATGGCTCACGAGCAACACGTCAGGCGCTTGATCCTGGGGCGGATGCACCACGACGTCGAGGCCCTGGCGCTCCGCGCGCAGCGCTTCGCGCGCGAACAGCGTCACTTGCTTCGAGCGATCGGCGAGGTACACGCGCTTGACGCCTTCGCCCGCGCTCGACGCGAGGTAACGCCGCGCCGCAATGCCGGTGCCGCAGCCCCAATCGCACACGATCGCGCCGTGCGGCAGCACGTTGCGCAGTTCGAGTTCGCGCAGCACAGCGTCCCACTTCCAGCCGATGCGCTGCGCGAACGTCGCCTCGTACAACTCGAAGTCGTGGCGATCGTTCCAGTAGGGATCGTTGATCGCCGCGCCTTGCTCCGCGCGCAGGAAGCACTCGCGCAGCTCGCGCAAGCGCGCCCAATCGGCGCTTTTGAAAACCGGGCCGTCGTCGTGTTCGTCGTTCATGGGAGCGGCCAATCGTCGCTGCGAAACGCCGCCGCGGGCAACCAGCTCTTGTTGAACAAGACCGTTTGAGCGTCGTCGTCGAAGCCGTAGCGGACCGCCACGGGTTCGGGAATGTCGGGATGCCAGAGCAGCACGCACTCGCCGTCGAGTTCTGCGCGCGGGTGAACGAATTTGCGATCCGCGCCGGCGATTTCGAAGCCGGCGAGATGGTCGGCCGACGAGATCAAACCGCCGTCGGAGTTGTCGAAATGCACGCGCAACCGCGCGCCGTCGCGCTCGAAGGAGCGAAACAGCGGGCCGCACGCGACGACGTCCTTGCGCGCGTAATCGTTTGCGAGCGCGAGCCGCGCGAGGCGCTTGCCGACGTCTTGTTTGTTGCGCGGATGGATGTCCGCGGGATCGCCGACGTCCATCGTCACCGCCATACCGGTGTGCGGAACGCCGAGCGTGCGCCGCTGCGCGTCGCGCAACGCGCCGGTTTCGCCGCGATCTCCGCCGTAGGTGAACGGCGCAATTTGCACGAAGTAGAAAGGCGCTTCGTCGCGGTGCCACAGTGCGCGCCAGTTCGCAATCAACGCACTCTGCATCGCTGTGTAGAGCGCATGCGTGTCGCGATTCGACTCGCCTTGGTACCAGAGGAAACCGCGCACGGTGTACGGCGCGAGCGGTGCGATCATTCCGTTGAAGAGCACGGTCGGCGAGTTCGCGTGCGGACCGGCGGGCTGCGGAAACGGACCGAGTTCGGAGAGCGCGACGCCGCGTTGGTGCATCCACTCGCCCGCGAGCGACACGACTTCGTTCGGAGCGTCGATGCGGCGCAACACGAGCTGCTCGGCCGAGCCGTTGAACCCGCCCGCACCGCCGAAGTCGACGGCGCGCACGGCGATCGTGTGGCGACCCGCCGTCGCGAGATCGTGCGGCACCGCATAGCTCCGGGGAGTTGACCACGAGCCCCAAGTCTCCAGGCCGCCGATGCGAACGCCGTCGAACCACGCTGTGTCCATGTCGTCGATCGCACCGAGCTCGAGCGTCACAGCCTTGCCGCTCCACTCGCTCGGCAGCTCGACGGACTTGCGATACCACATCACGCCGTCGAAGTCGGCGTCGCCGTGTTGCTCCCAAATGCCGGGCAATGGCACGGTTTTCCACGCGGAAGCATCGAGCTTCGGCGCCGTCCACGCGTCGCTATTCGAACCGACGTCCTTGTCGACGAGGCGCTTCCACCACACCGCGTCGCGCGCGCTTTGAACGTCCGCGGTCTCGCGTTCCTCGCCGAGCGCCTTCAATTCGCCCGCGACGTGTTCGAAGCGCGCAGCGTGCGCCGCGTCCATCCACGCCTCGACGCGCGTGCCGCCCCAAGTCGCGTTGACGATGCCGATCGGCACCTTCAACTCCTTTTGCAGCTCGCGCGCGAAGAAATAAGCGACAGCGCTGAAGGAACCGGCAGTGCGCGGCGAGCAGTTCACCCAAGCGCCGCCGCAACTCGTGCGCGGCGCGAGCGCGATCTCGTTCGGCACGTCGAACTCGCGAATCGTCCGAAATTCTGCGGCGGCAAGCTCCTTTTCGCAGTCGAGCACGCCGGCGCTCCACGAAGTCGGGCCGACCTGCATCTCCATGTTCGACTGACCGCTGCACAGCCAGACCTCGCCGACGAGCACGTCCTTCAACACGATTTCGCGCTCGTTCGCTTTCACGCGCACTTCGTGCGGACCGCCGGCGCTCGGCGTGCGCAGGACTGCGCTCCACTTGCCGCTCGACGCGTCGACCGTAGCGACGACCTCACGCGCATCCCAACTCGCGCGAACCGTCACTGTTCGAGCGCCGCGCGCTTCACCCCAAAGCGCAGCGTCGCACTCGCGCTGAAGCACCATCCCGTCGCTGAACAGCGTGGCGAGGCGCAACTCCGTCGGCGCAGCGTTGGCCGCGTTTTCCAGCCGAGCCTCCGCCTTGCCGACGCCGACGGGCTCCGTCGCGCACGCCGCCGCAAGCATCGAAATCGCCGCCACGACACCGGTTGCTCGCCACATGAGGCGCACGAGCTTAGCTACCGCACACGAGCTGTGCGCGCCTCGCGTCGACGTAGCTCGCAGCGCGCGCTTGCTTCTCCATGCCGATCACTGCAGTCGCGAGAGAGATTCCGCGTCGAGTTCCACGAGTTCGACGGCGACGGCGCGTGTCCACGATTCAGTCGGAGTCCGTGTCGCTTTCCGCAGCGCCATACGGCCTTCATGCGCGAACTCTTCGTCGTCGCGAGGCGACGGCGCGCACACCCGCGCTCGAGCGTAGAACTAAACGCAGCACTTCTCGGGCGCGCGGATCGATGCGCGGCTTGTGGAGCTTGCATGGGCTGTAGCAGCCGAAATCACGCCGGCCGAGCTCGTCCGCGACGATCAGCACGATGCTCGGTTTGCGAGCGAGGGCGCGCGCGGTCGCAATCGCTCACGCGCTGCGGCGCGACGGTCCGCAGGCGGCGAGATGCACGAACCTGCGGTGCATCGACCAGGCCACGTCGCGACGCGCAGCATGCGTTTGCGGTGCAACGAGCGCGATAGCGCGACAACGGAAGCGAAAATCTTGGCCGCTGAACACGGCCCACCGAACTCGACGCGGCCACGCGAACAGTTGCGAAGCCGCGCTTGGGACCTTCATCACAGACTGCTAGCCGTCCGCATAGATGTAGAGGTGCGCGAAGCGTGAGTTCGTCGGACGTAGTTCGGTGTGCAGCACGTGTTTGTCGGCGCCTGCGCGCGCGGTCGTCGCGATGACGAACGGGTCGTTGTCGGGCTCTGCGGCCAGTGCGTCGAAGGCGCGGAGCACGCGCTCGAAATGCGTGTCGGCATGGACCTTCCACGCGCGGCCTCGATGTGCGAAACGCGCGGCTACTGTGCGGTTTCCGCCGCTTTCCCAGCCGTCGAGGCGGCGCCACTGCGGATGGGCCTGGTGCAGCGGCAGCACGAAATGCCGCACGAAGTCCGCGAAGGAGGCGAACGTGCGTCCGTACTCGACGGACTGCTCGTTCACAGCGGAAAGGCTCCGTCGCCCTTCGTCGCTTCGCCGAAGCGTTCGGCGACGGCGACGAAGTTGTTGAATTGCACGCGCAAGTGGCGCGGCACTTCGGCGTAGACGTCTTCGACGAGCGTCTTCAGCGCCATCGCGGGCGCGGCCTCTTGGCGATGCACCTCGGCGTCGATCTCGGCGAAGACTTCGCTCTCGATGCGCGCGCGCTCACCGACGCTGAACAACTTGCGCGCGATGAGATGGCGCTCGAGCCGCTCGAGCGGATCGCGCGCGGCCCAACGCTCGACCTCGGCCGCCTCGCGGTACTTGGTCGGATCGTCGGACGAGCTGTGGCCGAGCATGCGATAGGTCTTCAGCACGAGCAGCGTCGCGCCGGCGCCGCTGCGCGCACGCTCGATCGCAGCTCGCGTCTCGCGCAAGCAAGCGAGCGCATCGTTGCCGTCGACCTCGACTCCGGGCACGCCGTAAGCCGCACCCTTGTCGGCGTAACTCTCCGCCGCCGTTTGGTCGCGCGAGCACACGCTGATCGCCCAGCCGTTGTCGATGCACACGAACACCGCGGGCACTTTCCAAACGCCGGCGAAGTTCAGGCCCGAGTGAAAACCGTTGGAGCTCGTCGCGCCGTCGCCGAAGTAGATCGCATGCACCTCGTCGAGCCCGCGTTGCTTCGCAGCGAGCGCCGCGCCGACACCGTGCGTGATCTGCGTTCCGATCACGCTCGACCAACTCGGGTAGTGGCTCGCCTTGTGCTGGAAGTGATTGCACATTTGGCGACCCTTCGCCGTGTCGTTCGAGTTGCAGTACATCTGCGCGATGTAGTCGGACAGCGGCATGCCGCGCATCACCGCAGCGCCGCCTTCGCGCAGTCCGCTCCACAGCCAATCGCGCGGCTCGAGCGCAAAGGCCGATCCGATGATCGCAGCTTCGAGCCCCTTGGCCGTGCCCATGAAGCCGATGCGTCCTGCGCGCTGCAGCTTCAGCATGCGTTCGTCGACGCAGCGCACGCGCAGCATGTGCGTGAACAGCGCGCGCAGTTCGCCGTCCGTCAGCCGCGGCAGTTCGCCGACGACGACACCGTCTTGCTCCAGCACTTGCGCGAGGTTCGCCATGATCGAGGGGCGGAGATGGTAAACGCGACGCCCCGGCCGCGCGAGCGACCGGGGCGTCGATCGAAGCAGTCGGTTGCGTTCAGTTCGCCTGCAAGCACAAGGTCCAACTGACCAACGTGCCGGTGTCGGTGGCCGCGAGATCGCGGACCTTCAGCTTCCACGCGCCGGTGATCGTCTTGCCGTTGAACACGGCGAGCGATTGATTCGACGCGGTCAGATCCGGGTACTCGGTCGCGATGTTGTCGGTGCCGGCGCCGGTGCGGTTGTGCAGGATCGCCGTCGTGCCGTCGGGCGCGATCAGCGAAACCTCGAGGTCACCCTTGTAGGTGTGCGTGATGTTGACGCGCACCTTCACGGCCGCCACGGTTCCGGTCTGCGTGTAGGTCTGCGTGCTCGTCACGCCGGTCGTGTTGTTGTCGGGAATCGCAACGTTGGCGGTCAGCGCCTTCTCGCCGTTGAAGGTGATCTTCCAGTTGCTGAACGTGCCGGTGTCGGTCGCCGCGAGGTCTTGCACCTTCAGCTTCCACGCACCCGCCGTGTTCTTGCCGTTGAAGACCGTCAAGGCCTGCGCAGCCGTCGTCGCGATCGAGAACGTCGTCGTGACGTTGTCGGTCGAAGTGCCCGTGCGGTTGTGCAAGATCGCAGCGGTGTTGTCGGGCCCGATCAACGTGACGACGAGATCACCTTTGTAGGTGTGCGTGATCGTCGTCGAAACGGAGATCGACGCGACGGTCAAGCTGTCGGCGACGTTGATCGTGCTCGTCACTCCGGTCGTGTTGTTGTCCGGAATCGCGAGCGCGGGCGCGGCGCTGAAGCTCTTGACCGCATTGCCGCCGCCGCCCGTCGCGTTGATCGTCAACGAAACGCCGGCCGTGTGCACGAGCGCGCCGCTCGTGCCGGTGATCGTCACCGCGAACGTGCCCGTCGTCGCCGCTGCGGTCGTCGTCACCGACAAGGTCGTCGATCCGCCCGCAGCGATCGGATTGGCTGCGAACGCATAGGTCACGCCCGTGATCGCGGGCGAAACCGCAAGCGTCACGCTGCCCGCGAAGCCGTTGAGCGCGCTGTCGCTGACGGTGAAGCTCGTGCCGCCGCCTTGCGTGATCGTCGCGCTCGCCGGCGTCGCCGAAAGCGTGAAATCAGGCGTCGGAACGGCATTGATCGTCAGCGACACGTTCGCGGTGTGGACGAGCGCGCCGCTCGTTCCGGTCACCGTGATCGTGTGCGTGCCGAGCGTCGCGCCCGCCGTCGTCGTGACGTTGAGCGTGGTCGATCCGTTCGCTGCGATCGGGTTGGCGACGAAGGCGTAGGTCACGCCCGTGATCGCCGGCGTCGCCGACAACGTGACGTTGCTCGCGAAGCCGTTGAGCGCGGAATCGCTGACGGTGTAGCTCGCGCCGCCGCCCGCCGTGACCGTCGCGGCGGCCGGCGTCGCCGCCAGAGTGAAGTCCGGCGTCGGAGCCGCGCTCGTGCCGTTGTAGATTTCGAGCGCAAAATCTTGATCGGTCGTGTCCGCGTTGCCGGGCACGCCGTCGCCGGCGATGTTCGTCGCGCGCACCGTGATCGAGTACGCGCCCGTTGTGCCCGCAGGCAAGAACACGCACTCGGCGTTGTTGCGCACGTCCGCCGTTCCGCCGGTGATCGACGCGCCGCCGCTGAACACGTTGCCGCGGTACAGCGTGCCGTTGACGGTCACCTCGAGATCGAGGTTGTTGACGTACGCGTTGCCGGTCGTCGCGCCGGGCGCGTCGGTCCAAGCGAGCGCCACGCGGAACGGCGAGCCCGAGCTCGCGACGTTTCCGGTGAGCGTGTACGTGTTGCCCGTCGCTCCCAAGGTCTGGGTCTGGTCGACGCGCACGCGCGCGGCCGCATCGAAGGCTCGGCCCATGTTGGTGTTGCCGAAGCCTTGGCTGTTCGAGAACAACGTGTCGTTGGCGCCGACGCCGGTCATGTAGGTCGCGCTGTTGACGAGCACGACCTTGAGCATCGCCGGGCTCGGCACCGCGAATCCGTTGTTCGCGAAGTACTGCCGAATGAGCGCGCACGCGCCGGACACGGCCGGCGTCGAGTGGCTCGTGCCGCTCGACCACGCGTACAAGGTCTGGCCGGTCGGCCAATACTGATTGCACACGCCCGTTCCGTCGTAGCCGGTCGCGCGCGAGGCCGCGCCTTCGATGTGCGTGCCGGGCGCGCAGAGCTCGGGCTTCTTGCGCGAATCGCTCGTCGGCCCGCGCGAGGAGAACGAGATGATGTCCTTGACGTTGTCCGCGCCGGTGTTGCCGATCGCGCAACCGTCGGTGCCGGTCTGGCGGTAATTCTCCGCCGCGCCGACGGTGATCACGTTCTTCGCCGTGCCCGGAGGATGCACAGTCGAGGCCGCGGAACCGCTGTTTCCGGCCGCGAAAACGATGGTCAGCTCCTGGTTGCCGGCCGTGCCGCTCAAGGCGTCGCGCACCGCGACGTCGTGCGCCTGACTGTCGGCGTTGTAGGTCGTGCCGCTGGTGTAGCCCCACGAGTTCGACGAGATGCGCGCGCCGCCGTTGTAGGCGTTGGCCATGCGCGTCGCCGTCGGTTGGTTGAACACGCCGGCGCCTGCGTTCGAAAAGACCTTCGAATTGCCGAGCTTGACCCAGGGCGCGATGCCGAGGCCGTAGTTGTAGCCGCTCGCATCTTCGTAGGCCGTGCCGGTCAGCGCGTTGTAGCCGCCGACGATCGAAGCATTGATGTTGCCGTGGCCTGCGCGGCCGTCGGCGAGCGCGTCGCCCGAGTAGTTGTTGTTGTAGGCGAGTCGACTCGCGCCCGCGCTCGCGCCGCTGACCTTGAATTCGTCGTTCACATCGGTGAGCGAGCCGCGGTCGACGCCGTCGTCCGTGACGTCGACGACGAAGCTGAACGGATTCGCGCCCGCACCTGGAAAGCCCTTGGTCGCGAGCCAGGCGAGATAGCCCGGACCGCTCGGCGCCGTCGCGCCGGCGTTGAGATTCGCGGCCATGATTTGGCCCTGCGCTTCGTCGAGCAGGCGCGCTTCGAGCTTGGGCTCGATGGCGAAGACGTGCGACGAACGCGCGAGCTCGACGACGTTGGCTCCGTCGAGGCGCAGACCGACGTCGATGTAGTTCAGCACTTGGTGCGGCGCTTCGAGCACCGCGAGCGAGCTCGCGCAGAGCTCACGCGCAAAGCTCGCGCCGGAATCGTCGGCGACGATCTGCACGATCACGTCGTAGATGCCGTCGTAGGCGAGCGCCGGTGTGCGCAGTTCCGGGCGCAGCTTGAAAGCGGGCAGATAATCACCGAGCGCGAGCACGCTGCGTTGCGCCGCGAAGCGTTCGAGCTCCGCAGCGGCTGTCGCGTCGGCGACGACGACGTAGGAGTTGTTGGCGACGTAGCTGACGACGAACGCGCCGGTCGCGCGCAACCCGTCGAGCCATTCGTCCTTGATCGGGCCCGAGAACTGCACGACGCGCAGCGCGCGCCCGTCGTTCGCGCTCGTGCGCAACTCTGCGGGAATCGAGGCGAGCACTTGCGCGGTCGCGCGCGCGTCGGCGCCGTCGAGCGTGTAGCCGTTGAAACCAACGAGCGTTTGCTCGTCAGCGAGTCGCGCACCGCGCGCCAAAAGCGCTTCGAGGTCGCCCGCGCCTCGCGTGACGACCTCGATCAGCAGGAAGGACCCGTAGTCCTCGACGTGGGCGACGGCTTTTCTCGCCATCAGCTCCGAGAGCAACGGATTGCTCTCGTCGAGGAACAGCCGGTGCACTGCACCGCGTGCGACGAATTCCCTTTCGGAATCGTCAGCAGGCGCAGCGCTTGTCGTCGCGCTTGCAGGGCCGTCGACCGGCGCTTCGAAGCGCGCTTGCGCGACGAGTGCGGGAGAACACAACGACAACGAAGCCAACACGGAGATCATCCGAATCGAGAGCATCGCTTCCTCCTTGGGGGTAAAAGGACGCCGCGAGCCTAGCGGAGTCGTTACACAGCGCAACGGAGTCGCGCGTGGCGCCGCGCGTCGACAAGTGCGCGCCGAACGGCCGTCGGCATTTCGGTGCTGAGCGGAAACGAATAGGGT
>CAYHRR010000088.1:0-10847 GCA_964358875.1 uncultured Planctomycetaceae bacterium
CGGTGCGCCCCTTTTTCGTTCGTGGGGGCGGCGCTCCGCGCGGGGCGGACTCACGACCCGCGCCGGCGCAAAGCCGCCGACGCGGGCCGCGAGTTTAAGGGAGAAGTAGCTGCCGTCTTTGATTCGCTCTGTGCACGTGCATAGCGATGCCGCTCTTCGTCCGCGGCGCTGCAGCACTGCGGCGTGTGCGACTTCTCTCGCGTGCAGGTGGCGCGGGCTCCCGGCTGCGCCTGGCCATCCGTCAGCCGTGGCGTCCCTTACGGTGCGCTCTCGGGATTCGCTTGCGCTAGCCGATCGAGCGCGACCTGCACGCGATCGCGCTCCGGCGGTTCGAGCGCGTCGGCTTGGTTGTCCAAGGCCAGGAGCTCGCGCAACTCCATCCGAAGGGGCGCGTTGCCGGCGCACGCGTGGTCGAACAGCGCCTCGCGCGCGGGCGCGTCGAGCTGGAGCGCTCGCTCCAGAAGCCCTCGAACCTGACTCCACTCTTGCCGTGACATCGCTGCGCTCATGGCTGAAACGCAATCCGGTCGCGCCGGCGATCACATTTCCCGCCGATTGCGGCGCGCCGAGTGCGCGGCGACAATCTCCGCGCAGGAATGACCGCAGCCGACGCACAGACGGTGACCGTTTTGCTCCATCGCATGGCTTCCGGCGATCGTGGAGCTGCGGAACAACTCCTACCGGTGCTGTACGGCGAATTGCACTCGCTCGCCGAGCGCATGATGCGCGACCAGCGACCCGGCCACACCTTGCAGCCGACGGCCTTGATCAACGAAGCCTGGCTGAAGCTGATCGGCGTCGGTGAAGGCGCTGCCTATGCGAATCGTGCGCACTTCGCCGGAGTTGCGGCACGCGCGATGCGCAGCGTCCTCGTCGATCACGCGCGCCGTCGCCAGGCCGACAAACGCGGCGGTTCGATGGAACGCGTGGCGCTCGACGACGTCGTCGACTTGTTCGCTGAACGCGCGCCGGATCTGCTCGCGCTCGACGAGGCCTTGGAACGCTTGACGAAGATGGACGAGCAACTCGGTCGGCTGGGCGAGTTGCGTTTCTTCGCCGGCCTGTCGGTCGAAGAGACGGCCGAGATCCTCGAGATCTCGACGCCGACCGTCACGCGCGGTTGGCGCGTCGCGCGCATGTGGTTGCGGCGCGAACTCGACGGCGAAGACGCGCGCGGCTAGTCGTCGTCGCTGCGCGCCTAGTCGTCGTCGCTACGCGCCTAATCGTCGTCGCTGCGCGCCTAGTCGTCGTCGCTACGCGCCTAATCGTCGTCGCTACGCGCCTAATCGTCGTCGCTGCGCGACCTGCGCGCGCTGCTCAAGATGCCGAGGTCGAACAGCACCGCGAGCGTGACGGCGACCGTGTACAGACCGTCGACGGCACCGTGGCTGTTGATCACCCACGCGTAGGCGATCGTGGTCACCGGCAGGAACACGAAGCCGAGCAGCGGCCAAATCGTCGTCGTGAAAGCGCGCTCGAGGTAGCCGTTGAAGTACATGAACACGAGCACGGCGCGTGTCGCGAGCGATCCGACACATCCGAAGCAGCAGCGCATGGGTGCAGTGTGCGCCGCGAGGAGCGCGCTGGGAAGCGGCCGTCAGTCGCTGGCGAGCAACAGGTCGAGTTGCGCCGCAAGCGCGTCGTAGGCCGCCTGTTGCTCGGGGGACAGTCCCTGGGCGACCAGTTCGGGCCCTTCGAGGTACTGCGTGCCGATGTCGAAGAACTGGTCCGCTTGCCCGGTGCGCCGAATCAGCTTCCAACGCGCGTCGCGCAACATCCAACCTTGGCTCGCGTAGGGGCCGAACCCGTTGGGCGAGAACTTGTCGGCGAACACCGTCGTGCGCAACGCGCCGAGGCTCGGGTCGGCGAGGTAGGGCAGCATGCTCACGCCGTCGATCGTGCGGTTGTCACCGATGCCCGCGCGCATGTCGACGCCCATCAACTCGGCGATGGTCGGGAACAGGTCGACGGTGTTGATCAAGGCGTCGCAGGTGCGCCCCTGCTGCGGCACGTGCTTGCCCGCGACGATCAGCGGAACGTGCACGCCGCCCTGGAACAGGAAACCCTTCGATGCACCCGAGATCGCCGGCGGCACGACCGCCTCGTTGGGCGAACCGTTGTCGCCGACGAAGATGATCGTCGTGTTGGCGAGCACGTTCGGGTCGATCGAATCGAGCAGGCGCCCGAGCTCGGCGTCCATGGCCTGCACGGCGGCGCAGTAGTGCTCGTTCGCCGTCAAATCCGGATCGCCGGCGAGAACATAGGTGTGCAGATTCGACGGCGGCGCGTGGAACGGCTTGTGCGCGGCGTTGAAGCACACGTACTCGAACCAGGGCTGCGGCATGACCTCGATGCGGGCGAGCGCGTCGTCGACCTGCTCCGTCGTGCAGTAGATCGTGCTGTCGTAGCGCACGCCGTTTTCGATCGTCGAGTGCGAGACGTAGGTCTGGCCTTGATAGAGGTTGCCGAACGTGCCGCGAAAAAAATCGAAGCCCTGCAAGTTGGGGTGATCGAGGTTGCCGATCGAGGCCGAGCCGAGGTGCCACTTGCCGATGGCCGTCGTCGCGATCGGAACGGGCGAGGCCGCCTTGAGCATCTCGGGCAGCGTCACTTCGGAGAGCAAGAGCGCGTGCTCGGGCAACCACTCCTGCAACGGCTCGCCGATCCCGGTGCGGAAGCCATAGCGCCCGGTCATGATCGCCGCGCGCGTCGGCGAGCAGGTCGGCGGCGTGTAGGCCTGCGTGAAGCGCACGCCCTGTTGGACCAGTCGATCGATGTTCGGCGTCGGCGGCGCGGTCGCGCTGACGCCGTAGGCCGGGATCATGTCGATGCCGATGTCGTCGCCGACGATGATCAAGACGTTGGTCGGATGCAGCGTGGTGCCGCCTCCCCCGCCGCCGCAACCCGCCGCCGTCGCGGCGACGAGGCCGAGTGCGAGGTTGGCGAACTGGGTGCGCGTGCTGCTGGTGACGATCATCGATGAGGCGGCGAAGGGGTCGCGGATTCTAGCCGCGTCGAAGCCTCGAACCGCGTTCCGCGCAGGCGCGCGAGCTCAGCTCTCGATCAGCTTCTTCATCTTCGACTTGAGGAAGTCGTAGGCGCTCGACTGCGCAGGCGTCAGCGGCGCCGTCAGCAGATTGGCCTGCTCACCCTGGGGGCTGGCCATGTCGAAAAACTGCCCGGTCTGGCCCGCGCGTTCGATCAGCTTCCAACGCGCGTCGCGGATCATGAAGCCGCTCGCCGCATAGGGACCGACGCCGTTGGGAACGAACTTGGTCGAGAACACCCACTCGCGCAGCGGTGCGCGCCACGGTTGCGCGAGGTAGGGCGTCAGATCGACGCCGTCGAAGGGCCGACCGTCGAGGAAGCCCTTGGACACCGTCACGTTGAAGCGCGCGAGCATCGTCGGGAACAGGTCGACCGAGTTGACCGGCGCGTAGCAACGGCTGCCCGGGTAATTGACCGCCGGGCCCGACACGATCAGCGGCACGTGGACGCCGCCTTCGTAGAGCGTGCCCTTGCTCTGCCCGGGGATCGAAGGCGCCAACACCACATCGTTGGGGCTGCCGTTGTCGCCGATGAAGATCACCGTCGTGCGCGCGAGCACCTCGGGGTTGATCGAGGCGAGCAGGCGACCGAACTCGGTGTCCATCGCCTGCACCGCGGCGCGGTAGTGCTCGTGCGGCGTGGCATCGGGCGAACCTGACAGCGCGTAGGTGTGCAGATTCGCGGGCGGCGCATGGAACGGCTTGTGCGCGCCGTTGAAGCCCATGTACATGAACCACGGCTCGCGCATCAGCGGGATGCGCGTGAGCGCGTCGTTGACTTGATCGGTGCTCGCGTAGGTGGTGCTCGTCGACGCGACGCCGTTGGTGATCTTCGTGTAGTTGCTGTAGGTCTGCCCGAAGAAGAAGTTCCCGAGCGTGCCGCGGAAGTAGCCGAAGCCCTCGAGGTTCGGATGGATCGGCCCGCCGTTGGAGATCGAACCGAGGTGCCATTTGCCGATCGCGGCGTTCGTCACCGGGCGCGGGCTCTTGAGCGCGAGCACTTCGGGCACCGTCAGCTCCCACTGCGAGAGCGAGTACTCGGGCTGGAACTCTTGGATCGCGTCGCCGAGGTAGGTCCGGAAGCCGTAGCGGCCGGTCAACATGCAAGCGCGCGACGGCGAGCACACCGGATCGGTGTAGGCGCTGACGAAGGACACGCCGGTCGCCGCGAAGGCGTCGATGTTCGGTGTCGGCACAGCCGCGGGGTGCGCGCCGAAGCTCGCGATCATGTCGCAACCGACGTCGTCGGCGACGACGAGCAACACGTTGCCGCGCTCCAACGGTGCCTGCGTCTGCTGCGGAGCCTGCTGGGCCGCGCTCGCCGCGACGAACGTGCAGGCGACCGCGACGGCGGTGGTGGTGGAGCGAAGGGTCATCTGTGGGAGATGCGGCTTGGGGGTACGGCGAGTTGCGCGTCGAATCTTAGCCGGGTTCGCGCTAGCGCGCTCGACTCACGGAACGAAGAAACGCCACAGCAGTCCGAGCCCGCCCGCGCCGAGCACGAGCGGCACGACGCCGAGCTTGAAACGCACGAGCCCGATGAAGCCGAGCAGCGCCACGACCGCCGCGAAGGTGTTGAAACCGCCACTACTGGGAAAAAGCGTCTGCTGCGCGAACCACACGGCGAGGTTGAGCACGACGCCGACGACGGCCGCCGTGATCGTCGAAAGTGCTGCAGAGAGCCGGGCGACGCCGCGCAAGCGCTCGACGTAGGGCGCCCCGAGGAAGATCCACAGGAAGCACGGCAAGAAGGTCACCCAAGTGGTCAGCAGCGCGCACAGCGTCCCGGCTTGCCACGGCTCGAGCGCGCCGGGGTGGTTCCAGCCGCCGAGGAAGCCGACGAATTGCAGCACCATGATCAGCGGACCCGGCGTCGTCTCGGCGAGTCCGATGCCGGCCGCCATGTCGGCGCTGCCGAGCCAGTGGAACTGTTCGACCGCGCGTTGCGCGACGTACGGCAACACGGCGTAGGCGCCGCCGAAGGTGACCAGCGCGGCCTCGCTGAAAAACGTCCCTTGGCGCACGTACACGCTGTCCCAGCCGAACACCGCGCCTGCGACGACGACCGGCGTCCACCACAGCACGAGGCACACGCCGAGCACCTTGACGGCGCGCGCGACCTCGGCGCGGCGAGCACCTGCGACGCGCGTTTTCGGTGTCGGCGTCGCTCCGCTCGCAGCGCTCGCTCCATGTCCCTGCGCGACGACGAACGTGCGCGGCGCGTACTTGCCGCCGATCCAACCGATCACGGCCGCGCCGGCGATGATCAGCGGAAAGGCGACGCCGAAGAAGTAGAGCGCGACGAACGCCGCTGCAGCGAGCGCGCACATCCACGCGTTCTTCAGAGCCTTTTTGCCGATGCGCAGGACCGCGTGCGCGACGATCGCGATCACCGCCGCTTGCAAGCCGAAGAAGATCGACGCGACCCAGGCGACGTCGCCGTGTGCTGCGTAGAGCCACGAGAGCGCGAGCAGGATGAAGATCGAGGGGATGACGAAGAACGCGCCGGCGACGATGCCGCCGCGCGTGCCGTGCATCAACCAACCGATGTACGTCGCGAGTTGTTGCGCTTCCGGTCCGGGCAGCAACATGCAGTAGTTGAGCGCGTGCAAGAAACGCTCTTCGCTGATCCAGCGGCGTTTCTCGACGATTTCGTCGTGCATGATCGCGATCTGGCCCGTCGGTCCGCCGAAGCTGATGAACCCGAGCTTGATCCAAAAGCGCAGCGCCGAGCGGAACGGAACGCCGGACCCGGGCTCTTGCGACATGCGCGGCGCATGGTATGCGAGTGCCATGATCCTGAAGCAGTACTACCTCGCGAGCCTCGCGCACGCTTCGTATCTGATCGCCGACCTGTCGACCAAGACCGCGCTCGTCGTCGATCCGCAGCGCGACGTCGAACAATATCTGCGCGATGCGAGCGCACTCGGCTGCGTGATTCGCCACGTGTTCCTCACGCACTTCCACGCCGACTTCATCGCCGGCCACCTCGAGTTGCGCGCACTGTGCAACGCGCAGATCCATCTCGGCGCGCAAGCTCGCGCCGACTATGCGTTTCGCGCGCACGCCGACGGCGACGCGTTGGAGTTCGGCAACGTGCGCGTGCACGTGCTCGAAACGCCGGGCCACACGCCGGAATCCGTCACCTTGCTCGTGTACGACCTCGAGCGCGACGCGCGCGCGCCGCAGGCGATGTTGACGGGCGACACGTTGTTCATCGGCGACGTCGGTCGGCCCGACCTGCTCGTTTCGATCGGCAAGACTGCGCGCGAAATGGCCGCGCTGCTCTACGACTCGTTGCGCGACAAATTGCTGCCGCTGCCGGATGCGACGCTCGTGTATCCGGCGCACGGCGCAGGCTCGGCCTGCGGCAAGAACATCAGCAAGGAGACGAGCTCGACCTTCGGAGTGCAGAAGCAACTCAACTGGGCGCTGCAACCGCTGGAGCGCGAGGTCTTCATCGCGCAACTGACCGCCGGGCAAGCGGCCGCGCCGGCGTACTTCGCGTTCGACGCCGATCAGAATCGGCGCACGCGCGCGACGCTCGAACAGGAGCTCGAAGGCGCGCTACCGCTCGCGCTCGCCGAAGTGCTGCGCGCGCACAACGCCGGCGCGTTGGTGCTCGACACGCGCACCGCGAGCGACTACGCGAAGGCGCATGTGAAGGGCAGCACGAACATCGGCCTCGACGGGCGCTTCGAAGGCTGGATCGGCGACTTGCTGAAACTTGAGCGCGCGCTCGTGGTCATCGCACCGCCGCGCCTGGGCCGCGACGCCGTCGTGCGCCTTGCGCGCATCGGGTTCAAAGTGAGCGGCGTGCACGAGACGGACGCGAGCGCGCTGCCGGAAGCGGCGGACTTCGTGGGCAGCCACCCGCGCATCGACGCGAGCGAGCTGCAGCGCCGTCTCGCCGCGCCGAATCCGCCGCTGGTCGTCGACGTGCGCGCGCCGAGCGAATGGAGCGCCGGCCACATCCCCCACTCACGCAACGAGCCGCTTTTGGAGCTCGAACGCCTCGCCGCGGCGTTGCCGCGCGATCGCGAACTCGTCGTGCAATGCCTGGGCGGCTATCGCTCGTCGATCGCGTGCTCGATCCTCGAACAACACGGCTTCACACGCCTAGTCGACCTCGAGGGCGGCTGGCGCGCGTGGGAAAACTCCGGTGGCGCGGCGCATCGGTAGTCGCGCACTCGGCATGAAACTGCGTTCATCTTCGAGAGAAGGCCGCAGTTGGCTGCGCAGGGCGCGCCTCGCACGCAGCTAGAATCTGCGCGCCGCGGCAGGTGCGGCGTGGAGGACGTGATGCGAATTCTGGTGGTCGACGACGATCCGAAACTGCGCGAGTACGTGCAGGCCGGACTTACCGAATCGGGAATGCAGTGCGAGTCCGCCGCGGACGGCGCTGCGGCGCTCAAGCGGCTCAGCGAGGACCCGCACGGTTTCGACTTGATCTTGCTCGACGTGATGTTGCCGGTGACCAACGGCTGGGAGTTGCTCGAGCAAATCCGCGAGCAAGGCCGCGAGACGCCGGTGATCTTCGTCACCGCGCGCGACACGGTCGAAGAGCGCGTCAAGGGCCTCAAACTCGGCGCCGACGATTACGTGATCAAGCCCTTCGCGTTCAGCGAATTGACCGCGCGCATGGAGTCCGTGCTGCGCCGGCGGCGCACGCTCGCACCGATCGAGTTCCGCGACGTGAAGATCGATCTCGTCAGCCGCGCCGCCTTTCGTTGCGGGCGCAAGATCGATCTCAGCCCGCGCGAATTCGACCTGCTGCTCGCCCTGGTGCGCGCCGACGGCAAGACCCTGACGCGCGCCGATTTGTTGCGCGACGTGTGGGGTTTCGAGCGCGAGCCGGAAACCAATCTCGTCGACGTGCACATCGGACGCTTGCGCCGCAAGCTCGATCGCGAAGGCGCCAGCCTGATCGCGACGGTGCGCGGCGAGGGGTACCGACTTCCGGTGACGAGTTGACGCAGCGGCGTTGGTCGCTCGCACGTCGGCTGACGCTGTGGTTCGTGCTGGGCACCGGCGTGTTGGTGTTCGGCGTCGCGGCGCTTTCCGTCGTGTACTTGCACCGCACCGTCGACGCGGAGCTCGACGCGATCACCGAGAACCGCCTCAAGGAACTGCGCGTTCGTTTTCAGGCCTACGACGAGGCTGAACGCACGGCGCAGACCTTCGAGCGCTTGGCGTTGCAGATCGCGAGCGAGGGCGAGCATCGCTTGGCGTGGCGTGTGTGGAGCGTCGGCTTCGGTTGGATTGAGCACGAAAACGGCGCGACCGAGTTGCTGACGCCGGACTATCCCAAGCAAGCTCCCAAGGGCGTCACGCGGCGTCTGCCGGGCGGCGCGCGCTGGCGCACGGAGTCGTTCCAAGACGGGACCGATGTCGGTTTGGTGCTCGACGGCTCGGCGCAAATCGCGTTGCTGCGGCGCTACGAGATCTTCTCGGGCTTGTTGGTCGGCGCCGGCGTGTTGTTGAGTTTGCTCGGCGGCACGCTGCTCCTACGGCGCGCCTCGAAGACCCTGCGCGACATCGCCGACAGCGCGCGCCGCGTGCGCGATCCCGACGCGCCGCTCGACGTCGACGTGTCCAACGCGCCCGACGAAATCCGCGAAGTCGTCGACGCCTTGCACGAGCTGCTCCGCAACATCAACACGGCCAGCGAGCACCACCGCGTCCTGTACGCGAGCATGGCCCACGAACTGCGTGCGCCGATCCAGAACCTGGTCGGCTCGACCGAGGTCGCGCTGCTCTCGCGGCGCGAAGCGGAGGCCTACCGCAAGGTGCTCGATTCGCACCTCGAGGAGCTGCGCGAACTCGGCGACGCGATCGACAACTTGATGACGATCTGCGCTCCGCGCGCCTCGAGCACCGCGGCGCACGTCGTCGAACGCTTCGATGTCGCCGAGGAAGCGCGGCTGCGCTTGCGGCGCGAGGCGGCGCGCGCGGAACGCGCCGGTATCGCCTTCGAACTGCGCACGACGGGCGACGGACGCTTCGACGGCGACCGCGAGGGCGTGATGCGCGCCGTGCGCAATCTCGCGGCCAATGCCATCGAATGGAGCCCCAAGGGCGGCACGGTTGCGGTCGATGTCGCCTGTGACGATGCGCACGTCGTCGTCACCGTGGACGACAGCGGCCCCGGCGTGCCGCTCGATCAGCGCGAGAAGATCTTCGATCCCTTCTATCGCGGTCCGAGCGCGCAGGGCCGACGCATCGGCTACGGACTCGGGCTCGCGATGGTCAAAGAAGCTGCCGACCGACACGCGGGCGCGATCGAGGTCGACACTTCGCCGGCCGGCGGCGCACGCTTTCGCTTGACGCTGCCCAAGCGCCGCTGACGCGCGCCTTTTTCGTGTCGGCGTCGACGGCTACGCTCCGCGGGCCATGAAGTTGCACCTCGTCATCGCTGCGTTTTTCTCCCTGGTTTGCGCCTGTCAGACACCCGACTACGGTCGCCCGTTGCCGGCCGGTTGGCCCGCGTTGCTCAAACTGAAGGCCGGCGACAAGCGACCCAACTTGGCGCAGAGCTGGTACGACCGCGACGAGATCCTGCCCGCGCTCGAGCGTTCGATTGCTTGGTACGCGCTGCCCTCGTCGCAGCAGCACTTTCCGATGGAAGGCATTTCGCACGCGCGCGCGGCGGCGAGCGTCGCGCACTTCCGCGACGTCTTGACCTCGAGTGCGAGTGCCGCAGAGTTCGACGCGCGCGTGATGCTCGAGTTCGACATCTACAAGAGCGCGGGTTGGAACGGCAAAGGCGGCGGCGTGCTGTTCACCGGCTACTGCACGCCGATCCTCGAGGGCGCGCTCGCCGCCGACGCGACCTATGCCTACCCGCTGTACGGCCTGCCCGACGATCTCGTGAAGGGCAAGAAGGGCGAGATTCTCGGCCAAAAACAGGCCGGCGGAGCGCTCGCGCCCTATCCGACGCGCGCTGCGATCGAGGCCGGCGGCTTGTTGAAGGACAGGCAACTCGAACTCGTCTGGCTGCGCGATCCGCTCGACGCTTTCATCGCACACGTCAACGGTTCGGCGGTGATTCGTTTGCCCGACGGCAGCGAGCGGCGCTTCGGCTACGCAGGCAAGAACGGACGCGAATACAGCTCGCTCGGCAAATTGCTCGTCGCCGATCGGCACATTCCTGCCGGCGACATTTCGCTGCACGAGATCCGTGCTTGGGGCGCGAAGAACCCCGAGCTGTTGAAGCAGTACATCGCGCGCGACGACAGCTTCGTGTTCTTCCTGCCGATCGAGGGCGCGCCCAAGGGCTCGCTCAACGTCGACGTCGAACCGGGGCGCACGCTCGCCACCGACAAGGAGCTGTTCCCGCGCGGCGGCGTGGTGTTCATCGACGTCGAGGCACCGAGCAAGGCGAGCAGCGCCTTCGTGTACGACCGCTTGATGCTCGACCAAGACACGGGCGGCGCGATTCGCACCGCAGGCCGCGCCGACATCTACATCGGCATCGGTGACGACGCCGAGCACATCGCCGGCGCGACCAAGTACCCGGGGCAGATGTACTACTTCTTCGCGAAGGACAGCGTGACGCCGTGAAGTCGACCAGCAAGCTCGCTGCATCGGCGCTTGCGCACGCGGCAGCGCTGCTCGCGTTCGCCGCATGCGCCGCACCCAAGCGCGCAACGACACCGCCGGTTCCGCCGAGCGAGGCTCCGCTCGTGGTCAGCGTCGCTGCTGCACAGCCCGCATCGCTCGTCGAAGCCAATCGCGACAAGCACGGACACAAGGACGTCGATGTCTATGTCGCGCGCCTCGAATCCAACACGCGCGTTG